>JAFEAQ010000001.1 GCA_018266295.1 Bdellovibrionales bacterium
TCTCCCTTTGTTCTTTTGTGAGTATTTTCTGAATGCATCGGAACCGCACTATTTTCCACGAATCATCATTTGGTTGGAATGTTGTGGAATTTCTTGTTTTAGAAAGCACGCAAGCGGTACAAGTCCTCTCTACTGCTTCTGACTTGTAGCAGTTTGGCTTGCGTTGTACCGCTCACACGTCCGTTTAGCGATCAACACTACGTGTTCCAATTCCCATCGAACCATAGCCTTGTTGTGCTATGTGTTAGACTTTCGCGCGCTTGTTTGTCGTACCTCCCCTTTTTACCGTTGAACTCGAGGGGATATCTGCTTGGTTCATCAGCTGGATTGTTCTCAGATGCCACCCAGGACGCAAAGATTTTTCTTTTATGCTCGAGGATTTCTGCCACTTCAGTGTTTAGCGCAGTCAGGGAATGTCCTTTGTTTAAACTCTGAATTGCCACTCTTGAATCAGTGATCAAGTCTACCGGTGCTCCGCCGTATTCCTTTTCTAAGTGCTTCAAGCCTTTGCCGATTGCATTTAGTTCCTTCCTGTTGATCGACCAGGGTTCTTCCCAGGGTTTCCACTCACCCGCGATCACTTCAGCCGCTCCGTCCACACCCACTATAATGCAAGCCCAACCAGCTAGTGAAGCGTCCGTGATGAGCGTAGTCCTCCCTTCCTTTTCCTTCGTCACGCCTTTGCATGGACCGAATGTTTGGCACCTATTGATCATATGCAGCAGTGCCTGTTGCATTGGGGGCTTAAGGTCATACTTGTCGTCGAGATTAAGAGCGAAAAATTTGCTGCATAGGGTTGATAGGAGTTTCAATTGGCTGATAAACATACTCCATGGTCTGTGGAGTACGCGAAGGACGAAATTTGCGAGCCCAAACACCTTCAGCACGTCTCTTGCGGTCCACTCTGAAAATGTTTTGCTCAACTCTCCTAGTTTTTCCACAATACTTTGCTTCACTGACAACAGCTTCGTACCGCAGTTGACTTCAACTCCGAGCACGGTGGTGATAACGGATGTTTTTGCACTACCCACTGTGAATGGCTGTAGTTTTTCCGCAAATGTGTCTGGATCTCTTGCGGCGTGTGGGATAAAAATATTATCAATGTACACCAGCAATTTTGGTGGCAACCGGTTACCACAGGCGAGTTTTGTCGCCGCACGCGCGATAATTTGCGCCACGCCGACAGCGTGCCGGGCGCCTTGGGGGAGCTTAGCGACTTCGTAAAGTCCGCCATTCAGCTCCACCCTGTAAAATTGTCTAACGTCCTCTGCGATAGGAATTTGGTAATAGAAAGATTTGAAGTCCACCGCTTCGATTTTGTCGAAAACAGTGAGTTCTGCGATGTCGCTAAGCTGGGGTAAATTCACCTTGATCAGGAAATTTGACGTAACACATTTATTCAGATCTCGTGGTTCGAGAATTATGCGTCGCCTGTATTTTGACAGTTCAGGCACGAACCCGAGTCTACAAAAAGCTCTGGATGGTCTATTCGAGGCTGGGGCTAGAATACCTGCTGCAAGGATACTTTTAAGGTCCTCATCGGGGATAGTTGTCGGGAAGCGTTGTCTCTTGTGTGTTGGAATGGATCGTAATATCGCTGTGTGCAGATCAGCGCTTGTCAACCAATCGAATGCTAATTTCGCCGCTACTTTGTCATCACTGTGAAGGAGAACGTTTCCAACTGTTGAAGGCTCGATTTTTGGAGTAATAGGCGCATAAATTGGCAATTGAGCTTGATTGGTTTCTTTCCCATTGAATTGTGTCGGAAGTTCTCCTCCACTTAGGTCATTGCTACCCGTTCCGCCACCAGAAAGTAGACGTCGTAACATCTGTGGTGTTCGGTCGTTGTTCTTTGAGTGTTGCCTCATTCCTCCAAATATGTAAGAAGCGATTGGATCGACTGATGCAGGGTTATTGCTTGCAGTTGTTGTAGTGGCATGCCCATCTCCCTCCAAAATCGTGCCCCGGATCTCCGTATCGAGTGGTTTCCATACTTTTGTTGGAACAGACACGTTTGAATAATCTTTTGCGTAGTTTCGTGGCAAATTCGTTGTTTGTTTTGAAGACGTGCTGCTGTTTGTATGGCCAATTTCCCCCAACCCGACTGTTCTGCTAACGGCACCTCGACTGATCGTTTGCCTATCCAGGACAAGCTTTTGTGGCGTACCCACAAAACCTTCCACACAAAAATCCTCCCCTCCGTTTGTAGCCATTTGTAATGTTCGTTCATCCTGAGTTCGGTCAATCCAAGGTGGATAACTCCATACCCGTTCCCTAGTCGAGCACACAGAAGTGTGAGAAGCAGGAGGGTTGGTGCGATCGTGTCGCTCAGCTTGGGGAAACTTTGCAAGTTGTACGTTTTTGCTTTTTTTAATGTTGAGTGCTGCATGTCGAGAGTAAGCATCCGTTTTATTCTCCTTCCTATCGGCGTAGTCGGAATGTGTGCGTTGATTTTCTGTGTGTGGCCCGATATTATGTGTCCGAAATATGTCCTCTTCGTCGACGGTTTGGTGTGTTGCATTGTCTCTCTGATGAAAAGTAGGGCCGTGGTGTGAATGGACCCAAGGTCCGTCGGCAAGTTGTGTTCCTCCGTCCACTTGATGAACTTGTGGTAGATAGCGTGGATGTTTGACAGTTGTGTGCGTAGTTCGTGAAATTTCGTTATTAAGGTTATTTCTTTTGATGGTATTAAAGTCGTCTGCCTCAGCCTTCCTACACCCTGCGAAAAGTGTACCTCTTGCCGTTGTTGTTTTGACCGTAGTTCGTCTGACCCGGGCCTTGCTGTGGGAGCTTGATTTTTTCTGCCTCCGTGCGTACCCTCTGCACGTGCCTGATCAACGCCAGCTCTGATAGGTCCGGGAGTTTCGACCACGACGCGGCCCATAGTTCTGCGATTCGAAGAGCTGCCAGAGGAAAATGGGACTTGAGGATGACCTGTACCAACCTGGCCCACACGTTGGTTTTGAGAGGGAGTTCCTTCTCTCGGAGTTGGAGCATCAAGGAGCATAGAAAGTCTAGCTCCTGTTTCAGGTGTGGGCTCGCGTCCGCCTTGGCTGCGCCAAAGACGGCGGATCGTAGACTCGTTAAGTCGTGCGAGGTGATTCGAGTTGGGAGAAAGGATTGAATGTTGAGGGGGTCGCCCGTGCAAGTGCTCAGTAAGTCCTCGTCGTTTTTTGCATCTGGAACTTCGTCACGCGGCCGTTTGTTTTTTCGAAGAATTGTGATGTCTTTCAACGAGCAGTTGAAACCAGACGCGCTACGGAGTTCCTCCATTGTGAATGGTGCAAGATCATCGATGGATTCCAAGCCGGCATCGAGGATGGCCTTCTTAGCGTTTTCTGATAGACCTTCTGGGAACTCCATTTCCGAAGAGAAGTACTTTGGTGTGATTTAAGGATTTTTATTTTTCCCCTATTTGTTCGTTATTGATTTGTTTACGAGAAAATTCAATGAACTATTTGCACACACTTCTCATTCAACCGATGGATCAGA
>JAFEAQ010000002.1 GCA_018266295.1 Bdellovibrionales bacterium
ACACGAAAGTCCGTCAACCACTGTCCTTTTGAAAAAACGAGAAAAACTGACGGACATTTCTTGAATGTATTGAACCTTGTTCCTTCGTTCACTTTGTTCTCTACAAGGCTCAACTCAAAATATGAAAGAATCAAAATAACAGGTTCAAGTACCAAATCGTCAATTGTCTTTTTAGGCGCGGAGAAAGAGCAAGCCGAGCACGCGAGCCCGTGCTCCATCCCATCGTCCCATCTTCCTTCTTCTTCTTCTTCTTCTTCTTCTTCTTCTTCTGCACTGTCTTCGATGTGAAGTTCTAAAAACCTATCTTTGTCACAGGCAATAATGGAGGAGTAAAAGAACGTGAAAGCGCATCTGCTGGATTGAACTTGCCTGGAATGTGTTCTAGTCTAATGAACACACCAAACCTCTCCCACTGTCGAAAAGAAGACACTGCCATAGAATATGCTGCACACTTTCCCCACCCTTTTTTGGAAGCAAAAACGAGACCCTCATGGTCCGTGTATAAAATCACATTCCTGACTTTCGTGTTCACAAAGTAGTTAATGGCAAGTGTTGCGGCAAGGGGCTCAGCTTCGACGGACGATTGTATGAAGTATGGCCATGGGAAAGCGCACGATCGTACGCTAGCGTTCATACCGACTGCAAGAGCTCCCCACCCTAAACCACTAGCGTCGACGTAAATACGTAAATCAATTTGGTCTGAAATAATGCGGTGGACATATACTGGTAGATTCAATGCAGCGCAGGCAGACCAACATAACAACTGGTCAAGAGGCTGTTCAGGGATGAACACGACCTCATATAATTCACGTGCTGCTGTTGTCGATAAGAAACGCATTGCCATGTGGTAAGCTGCCACGTCGATGTTTAGGATATCTGCGCAGTATAACAGTAAACCGAAAATAGCAAGGATCTGCCGTACTTTGAAATATTTTTTGGTCTGAGTGGATAAGAGAGCGAAAACATATGCTGCTTTGGCCTGGGTCTTGCTCGTCAGGCATCTTGTCTTGGCAACGTGATCGTAATGTTCGCCTAAAAGGTCGTATGAGGATTGTGGCGTAGCTTCTGGTTCCTTGATGACAGCCCTAACTGATGCACAAAGTGTGACGAACGTTTTACCTGCCATCAGGGCATCCTTGTGTGACCCAAAGAATGCCACATTATCGACGCATGCAGCCCATGTAACCTTGGTCTTGAGTAAAGTACGTAGCGTTGCCTGGATGAGCGTTTTTGTGATGGTATGAGCCACCTTGCATGAAGGTTTGTAACCCATTGGTAACACGTTGAGGTTCAATATATCATTATGCGACTTGAGTGCGAAAAGGTCACGAATGTGTGGGTGTAACTGGATCTGGTCAAACCATGCTGCGAAGTCGTATTGTAAGCAAGCTGAACTCTCAAAAACTTGCTTGCGAATCTCAGATTTAGGCGCGTAGGTAACACGGCATTGGGGTTGCCAAAACTCTTCAATGACACAGTTGATGAGTGGTTCGATGATGGGCCTGCGTCTGATACCCTCAGGCTTGTCTTCCTGAACAGTAAATGCGTTGCAATATGTTGTACCCCTGGATGCGATTGAGAGCTTTTCAGCCTTGATGAGTTGTAAAAGATCGTCTGCCGTGAACGATGAGCGATGTACTGGGAATGTGAAAGTTGGGAGATAAGATCGGATGCTATCGTAGATGTGTGAATCGTCTATCCATTCTAACGCTTCTCTCAACTCCTGATTCAAGTTGCCAAACTTCTGTAACAGTGCTGGAATGTCTAAACTGGCGATGACCTCTGTTTTGATATGTAACGGTCCCTCTGAGCTATTTGCATTGCTTTGCTTGCCACGTAGGGCTGGCCAGTTGGGAGCTTGTAAACCTAGCATTGTAATTCTGTCGGTGACTCGTCCGTCTCGCTGTCCGTGTCGCTGTCCTGGTCCTGTTCGATCAGTGCTTCGCCAGCTGTTGACATCCGTTGTGCCATAAGTGCGTAATCGTGACCAAAGTTGAGGTATCGCCACAGCGTCTTTTCGCAGGCATGACCCGAGTACATCATAAGAACGTCTATAGGTACCTTGAGTTGCGCCATGGTCTGTAGAGTACCCCTCCTGATACTTCGTGCCTCCATTCGCTTGTCTGAGAGGCGAAAAATCGGTAACATCTTGTCTGGTGTAATCGTGAAAAGAGGTGTCGGCAACACCGGAAATAGGGCAAGATAAGCTTTGATTGGGTGAAGAAGGAATGGGGGTAGCTTGGCAGTGTACACGACATACGGGCGGCCCCTCAACTTGGCTCCCTTGCCTCGTCGGAATGTCAATTCCAGTGATGAATCTGGCTTCGACACGATTTCGTCGCGATGGAGAAGGCATACGCACCCGACTCTCGCAGCGGTGAACCACATGAGGGTTAGGATTACCCTTTCCGCCAATTTCTGTGCAGGAATCTTCGCCAAAGTATGGACGAATATGACTGGTGTCATAGGGATGGGAACGCGAGCACGCTCCATCGCTTTCTCGCGACCAGCCGTCTTTAATGCCTGCTGGACCAGTGTACTGAACTTCAGATGTATCGGCTGCATGTGCGTTCTGTAAACCGGGAGAATGGCGAAGACGTGAAGAGCTGTTGCCAACTTCTTGTGAGTAGTGCTCCACGTCCAAAGTCGTTCCTTGCGCATGTTCTCCACGTGACGCACGATCGCTTCGTCGAGGGGTAAGAGGTGGAGCGGAGTAGGGTACTTTGTCAATTCTACCAGGAAGCGTTTGTGCTCCTGTCTCGTCGAACTCGCGAGGGCCTGTGTGACCAAGAGGGGCAACGGGCATGTTGCGATAAAGCGTTGAATGACGCTCAGAGGGGTATGGGTCATCAGTGGCGTCATAAGCTGATGACCCTTCGCAAAAGGGCGTGTAACTGACGTTGGCACCTGGTTGCCTAAGTGATTGGAACGTGTATGACAGACTGGTGTTGCAGACTCGTTTTGAATCACTTTATCTGTCTTTTTAGGCACTTTCTTCTGTACCCGTGCAGGCCCGCGTGCCGACTTTTCTTGTGTAGTAACCGTTGCTTTTGGAGTTACCACTTTGGTAGGAGCCATAAGGTCTACTTGCTTCTGCGGAAGGATACGTGTTGACGTTCCGTGCGCCGTCTGATGAGGGTCATTTTGCCGTCGCTGCATATCACTTGTCCTTATCGACTGCTGTGGCTCACT
>JAFEAQ010000003.1 GCA_018266295.1 Bdellovibrionales bacterium
GAAGCGATCAGGCAACTAATCAGAATTGGACTCGAAAAACATGAGGACGAAAAAAAGCGACTGGATTAAATTCCGGCCGCTTTTTCTTTGCATTCATTTTTTAAATCTATGGCTAAGTTTCATCCAACTCCGACATAGATTAGGCTTCGATGAGTGTCTTGATGACGAAGTTTGCGATGTCTTGGTGTCCGACGTCGTTCGGATGCACTGTGTCGGCCAAGTATCCCAACGTCCCGTTCGCGTACTCGAAGTTTCCGCCCCATCGGTTGAAGGTGTCTAATAATGCCACTTGGTTTTCTGTCGCCAATGTTTTCAACACGTTGATATAGTCGGTCTGCTTGATGGTTTGGTTTTCTGTCCGGATGCCGTTGGCAATCAAAAGCACATCCCCGAACTGTTTGGCTCTAGAGATGAGTGTTTGCATGGTATTCTTGTATGCGACCAAATCGACTTGACTCATATAGTCATTGGTGAAAAACTCGATGATTGTCAGTGTGGGATTCCAGTAGTCGATTTCCGCAATCAGTACGTTGTTGTTCCATGTTACGTTCGCCGTCGAGCCGCCCGACTTGGATACGTTGTTGACCCGGACGCCCTTCGTCCCTTTCAACTCATACGCGCCAATCAACATGAGGTTCTTCCCTGCGTCATTCTGTGTGATGACCAAAGTGTGATCCCCTGCCGACAATCCTGTAATGGTAAACTCTTTGCAAGGTTCGGCAGCCGCCACGTTCGAGTTGAATTCCACGGGTGTCCCGCCGTCAACGGACGCCAAGAACTTACCGCCCGACGAGTTGGCATACGTCAGAATCTTGATGCCCGTCCCATTGAACGAGAGTGTCGCGGTTGACCCGAGCGTGGTAGACAAGCGACAATCCCCCATGATGCCGAACAAGACCTGTGTTGACCATGTACCAGTGAACGTCCATCGCAACGGCCCGACCGCGTTCGGGAAATGCGTAGAGACGACCCCACGACCAACGTCTCCGACTTTCTGAGTCAACTCTTTTCTAAGCAACGCCACCCAACTTTTCGTGGTGTAGTCGGTCGTGACGCCGCCCGTCGCGATACTTGTCCCGACGACGTTGAGGTTGACGATTTGGTCGGTCGCCTGCGCCTTGGCAAGCGCCGCCCGCCATCTTCGCAACCCTTTGTCCTTGTTGTAGATGGTCGTATCGACATGCTCGAACACGTCAGGAACGGTCGGAACCGGGTCGAAAAACGCCTTTTGAATGAGCGCCATTTCCGTATCTTTGTTCTTTAGCGTACCGTCGAAATAGCCGTTGTAATAGCTCAACCATTTATCGACTTGGCTTGCCGTCGGCTCTTTGCCTACACCAAAGATGTCCGTCAAGTCGAGGATGACCACCTTGTCCAAGAAGAAGTTTGTCCACCCGCTCGTTGCATTGTCATAAAAACGAACCTTGTGCGTGGTGTTGTTGGCCGTGAACAGGAGAGACAATCGTTCGCCGCCCGTCTTCGTGACGCTCGCCAACGGTTCCGCGAATCCGATCACGAACATCCGGGTCAACCCAATCAACCCATCGACAAGCGCCGATACATAATATTTGTGACCCGAAACGGTATTGAATGCGCTCGTGTCAGCTCCGCCATATTGAGCAGTCGCCAAGACTTGTAGGCGTCCGTTCACGACCGAAATCGAGGCATTATTCGTCAACCAACCAGTCGTGCCGTTGGCGAAGTCTCCGTTTGTAATGACGTTCTTCGGTTTCCCGTGGATGGCGTCCTCGATTTCTTCGAAACGGTTTCGTACCGTCGTGAAAGTTTTGTTTTTAGCCGTGGAGACGTGCGCGTCTGTGACCTCGGCATTGGCGTTCCCGCTACCGATGATTAATTCATCAATCCGCAGGTGAGCCGCGTCGGCCACTGCTTTGGGCGCTTTATCCGCCAACTGCGACGTTAATCTTTCATCAACTTCCGTTATTTCTGCTCTTGTTTCTGCGACTGCTGTATCTATAAACGCGTCCACCTCTACTTGTAATTCTTGTACGGCCAATTGCAATTCGTTCACGTCCTGATACCATGATGTTGATTCGATCGCGGTATCGGTCAAGACACCTTCCGCGACGTGATAAGCGAACGCGCGAGTTACGACAATCTTCCCGTCTGCAAAGTAAATCATGACCTCTGCGATGTGCGTCCCCTTCAAGATATAGCTTTGGGTTTCGAGCACGAATTCGCATTCTCCCTCAATCGCTGCCGTTACCGTACCATCCTGGAATACGATAGTTTTATCGGGTTTTCGAATCGCGAGCTTCACCGTCGCGTCACTCAAATCGACGCGTTCCTTGTCCTGTACGATGTCCGCGATAATCTTCACGGATTCATAATCGTTCGTGTTTACAAGGAAATTCTGGGCGTTAGTCTTCGTATTGTTCGTTCTTTCCGTGTCTAGTGTCAATTCCAGTGTCTTATACACGTCGTCACCTCTTTGTTAGTTTGTTCTTCGGTTGATGTAAAGCGCCCATAAGTTCGAGAACGGTGTCGCGACCTGGGAATAGTCAGACGCACGATTAAGGTTCAACCGCTCGTTGTGTCGGTTGTAAAAATGAACCTTCGACGTGATCCCGCCGCCGCTGACACCTACCCGAACCCCTAACTTCGTCAATGTTTCATCCGGCGTGACAGAAAGCGACACGACCGCGCCGCCGCTGAACCGTCTGATTTCCAAATCGCCGTTCTCGTCGATACATACCGATGAAATCCCGACGCTATGATGTGTTTCATTCGTATGAAGGTATACGCCCTCTGTCGGGTCTAGGCGGATTGCTCCGCCCCCGATCATCAATTCTGCGGTTAGCACTTCTTCGTTCGTAAACTGATACGGTTGTCTGCTCATTCTTTGCTGTACCCCTCACGTTTTTTAAATACTTCATGTACTCCTACGCCCGCCGACCCGCTCAACGCGCCCGCCCAAACAAGGATAGGCACTGATACCGATGGGAACAACGGAATGGCTAGGAAGCCCAATCCCGCGCCGATGAAGATAGATAATAGCGGGATGATGTTCTTTTTGATCGTAAACGCTTCTTTGACTGCTTGCATGACGCCCGCCGTAATGAACGCGAGCACACTAGACAGACCGACCATCTGATAGAACAACTGCAACGTTTCTTCACTCATGACTTACACCCTTTCGATTTCGATTTTCTCCGCGCCCGCTTTGGCTGCTTTCTCTGCCGCTGCTGCCATGTTGTCGTAATTACCGAAAGCGCCGATCTGTTTGCCATCCACTTTCACGGCCATCAAGTCCTTGGCCTTCGGTGGTTCTTTTTCCGGTTCTTCCGGCTTCTTCTCGCCGTCGGCTTTATACGTGAAGTTCTTGCCGTAATTCGATGGGATGAAATAGCCGGAATGGGTACGATACCATCCATCATGTACCTCGTAAATATTCCGCTCCGTCCCTTTCTTATGCTTGCGCATGACCTTCGAATCGGTTGACGCTTCGGCGTACTCTGGAACGTCATCGACCTTCATTGTAGCGACCCCGTGACGTTCACCAGGTTCGAACGGTTTCGGTTTGTCTGCCGCTTCAAGACCCGCATAGGCCGCGATGCCGTCCGCTGTCGCTTTGGCGAGTTTTTGTAGGTTAGCATCCTGTTTCAAGCGGGCAGCGTCGTTCTTGTTGACGATGAACCCAAATTCCGGCAAGCATGAAGCTACAGGAAGCCCCTCGCGCACCATGTGGAAATTCGCCGCCTTCATGCCGCGGTTTGTCGGGAACACTTTCGTTGCTGCTACGCGTGCGTGAATGGCTTTCTGTAGTCGGCCGCTTGGGCTCGTCACGCCTTGCGAGTTGTGACGATAGTCTTCATAACCGTTCGCGAGCGCGTTCGCTGCGCTGTTGATGTGTACTGACACGATGACGTTAGCCCCGAACGCTTTAGCGGCGTTCGTGCGCTGAATCAATGACAGGGTACTATCACCACGTCGAGAAAGCGCGACGACCGCGCCTTTATAGTCTTCGAGTAGATACTTTTCGATTAACTTAGCAATCCGTAACGTCAATGCCTTTTCTTGCAACCCGTTACCGACTGCCCCGCTGTCCGTTCCGCCGTGTCCTGCGTCAATAAAGATACGTGCCATGTGTAACACTCCTTTTTATTTAAACATGCCAACTATGAATTCTTGATACGCGATGATACCGCCGACGATTGTACCGATCAACCCGAACAATCCTATCATGACGTCTTTAAACACTTGCAACCGCGTTCGTTTCGTTTCCTCATTCCGTTCGGCCGCTGCGGTTTCACTGTCGCGTTCGCGCTGTATCAACTGTTCTAAAAACTGCCTGCTTTCACGTTCTTGTTGCCGCGACTCGCGAAACTCTTTCAAGACCGTGTTTTCTAGATCGACGCTATCCCGCCGGATTTCTTCGAAAGCCATTTCATGCTTCTCAAGAAGTCGAGAAAGCGTATCGAACCGGCGTTCTGTTTCTAGTTTTTCGCTTTCGATTGCTCGTAACCTGTCCTCATGATCGTCTATCCGTTCCCGGTCGTTCCTCATGAGCTCATTCAAATGATTGTAGTAAATACTTTCCACCGTGACGACCTCCCCGCCTTTTAGAATCGGGGCGTTTGATTCATTACTTTCCACAGTCGTTCAGTCCCGCCGATCGTAATCGTTTACGAACGCCTTCGCGATATTTTTCCGGGATGTCCGATACACAAATCGAAAAGTAACGTACACGCCCATACCAATATAGTTCCATATTTTAATACCCTCTTTCCCTATTGTATTTACCTTATTATTCTAACAAACATTTATAGGGAAAAATATAAAACTATCGGTATAATTCACCATCTAGGCGAGAAGTCCTAATTTCTAGCGCCTTCTTCACTCCGCGAATCGGCTCGCCTATTTCGACGTCGATTTTAAATCCTTCGCCCGTGTAACTTTCGTGAACCATAGTTATCTGGGCGTCCGCTGTTAGCCCTACCTTCGTGTTTAAGGCCGTCACGACGTCTCCTAAGTCCCAATCCTCTAGATAGCGGAACGCGCCGAATGTACCGCTAATTATGCCGTTCTCGAACGTCTGTATCGGGGCGACTTCCTCTAGCTTTTCACGGGCTCGAGCGCGCAACGTGCTTTCGAGCTCACCGCTCGGGACGTTCTCGCTTTGGATGTCGCGGGCGTCCACAAAATATTCACGTCGTTCCAACCCTGCGAACGTTCCTAAATTTTCCTCATACACGACTCGATTCACGCCCGCACCCTCACCGGCGATCACGGCCACGTTCTTGTAACTCGAAAAGTCTTCGATATAATCCGTTTCCTCTAGGTTGTCGAATTGGTCGGAAAAGATAACGGACGGGTTGACGCTTTGGCTGCTCACGCGGTTGATACCCTTCACGTATTTAAAGCGTAGGTTTTTGCCGTCGCGATACAAGCGCCACCCGCTGCTGTCCGCCGTCGCGATTTCTTCGAGCTCGGTCGCCAGGTTCTTATATCGCGCCTGTCGTCGTAAGTTCGCGCCTTGCGTGACTTCATCGACAATCAAGAACGGGAAACGACGGGACACCGCCGCGTCGCTCCCTGCTGATTCTTTGACGTAGTTCTGCATGATCGTACTCGCTTGACCAATTTCGACGTTATACGAATATCCTGCCGTCGGGAAAATGAGACGCCGTTCGAATATACCTTTGGCTTCCATGCCCTTAATCGTGAACATTCCATCGCCGTCACCATCTTCGGTGTATTGTTTGTACTCGACGATGCCGATCACGTCCGTCCGGTCATCGACTTCGATGAACATATCTTTTCGAATGATGTCTGCATATGGCGCGCCGTAACTCATTTTTAACTCGAAATCACCAATCCCACGGTGTGAGCGCGTGAACGTCAATGACTCATAGGCCGATAGGTTGGCGACAAAGTTTAAATTCGAATCGAATAGCTTGATCGGCACTTTATTCATGCGGTTCGCCTTCTAACAGTTTCGCTTCTTCCGCTTCCATCCGTTTGAGAAGTTTCGGGAAGTTCTCATGAAGGCGACGGCGTTCGGCGTCCTTCCATTCCCCATCAACAAACTGCGGTTTGAAACAAGGTTCTTCCCATCGCTTGAGCGTAGAGTTTACAGGCGCTTCGACACCTTCGATCACTTCGCTTGTTCCGATGAAAAACCCTTCATCGTCGTAAATCAGATATTCTTTAATGACTTCCATTTTATTCACCTCTTATCGAATCGGATTTAATAGGAATTCGTCATATACCGTAACGCTCATGTTTGCGCTGACGCTTGTGAGCACTTGTAACGCCCCGGTTGATGTGATCGCGAATTGTACACGGTCATTCGTGTTTGAAATGATTGGGGCGATGTAGGTTAAACCGGATGGACGTGCAGGCGTTGCGAGCGTTGCGATTGTCGTCCCTGCGCTCATTCCCGACGGTAACGCTATGACCGCTTCGATTCGTACTTTATCACCCTGTACCGCATAGCGGGCGTCACCGGATGCTGTAGCCCCGCCGACGAACGTAAAATCATACACCAACCGCTTACCGCTGTACGTCGTTACCCACTCCGACCACACACCCGAAACCGATGACCGCTGAAAAACTGCGTTTCGCGCTGCTGAACCCGCGAAAATTTCTGTCACTCGCTGCAAAACACGACCGTTAGGCGTTCGGAACACTTCGAGAATCGCTGTTTCTGCGCTCGGGTTGTTTGTGAAGTTGCCAGGCACTTCTAAGAAGTGAAGTCCGGGCATGTTGATGTTGTTCAAATTCGAGCTCGGTACGTTTCCGTTGGCGAATCCGACTGATTGCGCGGCCATCGAATATTGTCGTAAATCCGTGACCGTCACGCCGGCCATGCTTGAAGCGCCCGACGGGACATAGAATTGATACAGTGCAAGCTCAAAAACGTCGCCCGATGTTGATAGGGTAGGCGCTACCGGGCTCGCCGCTGCCGTCCCTTGTTTGATTGCAAGCGAAACCTTTCGTTCTCCTGCCGTCTTATTGAGTCGCAACACAATCACGTCGATTCGGTTCTGACCACCGGACGCCGGTGAAAGGAAGAACGTTTCTGCCCCTACGTTGTTATGGAAATAGCCGTTAATCATGGCTGCGCCCGTTCCGATTGTGAAAGAAAGGCCGGACGCTGCCCCGTAATCGTAATCATTCGCATCGAGCACCATAATTCCGGTAGGCGCTGCATAATTGTAGAATCGCGCGAGCTCGTCCGCCCCATATAGGCGATCACCGGCCACGCTGTTAAAGAATCCGCTGTACTGTGCCACTTAAAACACTCCCTTTTAGAAACTGATGTACTGCCGCTTGTAATTAATATACACCGTCGTCGAGTCCTGCGCGTTCACTTTTATCTCATTCGCTCCTGTCGCTAACTGGAACAAACGGGATGCCGGGTCGAGAAAATGGAATCCGTTCGATGTATTGTTCTCGTCGTCGATGAACGTCACCCGCTGCGCGCTTGGCATCGTGTCAATGAATAGCCGATCTGTCGGCGCTAACGCCTTCGTGATAATGATGTCCTCACCTGTCGTTAGGTTCGATATCGTGAGCGGTGGGGCGAACCCGCCTGTCACTTCGATTCGTAACGGCGTATCGACGTCGCCGCCGTTCGTAATTGTCCCCGAATCCCCACGAATACCGATTTCATAAGGCATTTCTAGCGGTAATTCGTAGGTATCGACCCACGTTTGAAGTTCTTCGGTCGTAATCGACTGATCTAGCCAGTACGGGTTGTTCGCCACCATCGACACCGTAGACCGTATATAACCTTTCGTGCGGTTATCATCCCCTGTTAGGTATACAGGCGACTGCTCCACGATGACGTTAATTCCGCGAACCTTCCCGCCGTAATCGAATTCTAGTAACCCTTCACCTAACTTTGGCGACATGATGCGCGAAATGTCGGAAAAGTACCCGCTCACTTCCTCGTTCGTGTCTCCGAAAATCCCGAACGTCAATTCGATTTCACGCGGTTTAGCCACGGTTTCGATGAACGTTCTGCCATCTTGGAACGGGGAACGGGCTGTACGGCTCTCCCATTCTAAGCCGCCCAACCCTTCCACGTTTAGCAAGCGATAATTCCCGTCCGCATCGAACCGGATTCGCTCGCCGTTAAAGTTCTGATAAAACAAAGGCATGTTAGATCAACCCCAATTCTAGCGCCATATTTCGGGACGCGCGCCGGTCTTGTTTCGCCACTTCACGGGCGTTAAGCTCGCGTGGCGAGTTGACTACCGTCGTATGGTTGTACGTCACGCCGCTTGTTTTTCGTCCCGTTGTGTCTATTGTACTGTACGCCGCGCCTTTTGCGTTCACGCCGGCGATATTTACCGTCTTGCCGACGGCCTTCGATGTTTCTTTGGCCAAATCGCGCGCCTTGATCCCTGCGGCTTTCCGTTCCGCTTGAATCTGTTTGTTCAACTTCTCGCGCTGCGCCGCCATTTCTTTGGACGTCTGTTTCTTGGCGAGCTTGTCACGCTCATTGTAAAGCGACTTGTATACACGTAACTGATAATCAGATAGCTGCGTAAGTGCCTGGATTTCGGACGCCGCCCCGACCCCTTTGGCTTGTAACTCGGCAAGCATGGCAGCGGACAGGCCACGGCGTTTCAAGTTCTCGAGCGACGATGTATAAATCTTAATCGCATCGTTCTGCGATCGTAACGCGTCGATAAACGTTTTCGGATTGAAATTCTTCTGCTCGACGACACTGAACAGATCGTTAGCGCCCGCGATTTCTTTCACCCGCTCCGAACGCGCTTTCGTGTATTCGCTCATGATTTTTTGTTCGTTCTTCTTCAACTGTTCGGCCATCGCCGTGGCTTTGGTCGCGTGGTTCTTGTATGCCTTCTCCATCGCTTTGTAGTTCGTGATGCTGTTACGGATTTCTTGTTGCTGCGCTTTGTTCTTCGTTGTGGTAAGTTTCGTCATCTGGGCTTTTACATTGTCGGCTACTTTCACGGCCATCTTAGCCGCTGCCGCTCCCGATTTCTGAATACCGTTTCTTAAACCTTCCCCGATGTAAACCCCTAGCTTGGTCGTGACACGGGAAGGCGACTTGATGCCCATTCGCTTCTTGATACCGCCCGTGATGCTTGATGCCACTTCGGAAATCTTGTCAGATACGGCGGTCATCATCGACCCGATACCGTTGATTAAACCTTGAACGATGTTCTTACCAACCGACACAAGGTTGATCGACGTGAGGAACGATCTCGCGTTGTTCCAACCCGAACGGATCGCGCTAGTTACTCCCGACATGCTCGACGACACGACCGAACGTAACGAATTGAATACCGACTGAACAACTGAACGGATGCCATTGACGGCTGTACTGACGACGTTACGCGCCGAATTCCAAGCGGTCGTGATGATTGAACGAATCCCGTTCATGACGGCCGTTACCACGCTGCGAATCACGTTGAATCGACTCACGATAGCGGAATGAATACTTGTAACGGCGGCCTGTACCGCCCCGCGAATTGCGTTCCATCCGTAAACCATCATGTTACGAATCGAGCTGTTCACATTCCCGATCATCGAGCGTAATGAGTTGAAACCGTTCGTCACTCCGGTTCGTAAAGCGTTCACCGCGTTTACCGCTGATGTGCGAGCGGCGTTGAACCCTGCCGTAATTGAAGCGCGCATACCCAATACTGCGCCCTTGATACCGGCGAGCAGCTTCCCGACAAAGTAAAGCTGTACGGCGTTCCAAATGAATTGCACCGCTCCCGACACAATTTGTTTGACGCCTTCCCATGCCCCGCGCCAGTCTCCGGTAATGAGGGACGTCACTGTTTTGATAATTCCTAAGATGATGTTCATAGCGCCTTGGATGACGCCCTTAATATTGCCCCAAATCGACATGATGATAGGAAGTAATACCTTTAGTGCCGCTTGGATTACCGTTGAAATAAGACCCCATACAATGCGCGTGGCGGCAATTATCTGTTGTCCGTTCGCGTTCCAAAACGCCGTTAGTTGTGCGAGCAACGAACCGATGAACGAAACGGCGTCCTGAACAATCGACTTGATGAACGGAAAAACCATCTGGAATACAGGCTGCAAGGCCGAAACGGCAATCTTTAACCCGTTGAACGCGTTACCGGCTGCGGACGCGCCCGAAAAAGATTGTAGGAACGTTTTGACTTGCGTTGCAATCGGTGTCAAGAAGTTCATAGCAGCGGCCGCAAAGGACGAGAACGCCGCCTGTACCGCTTGAATCACCGGCTTGACCCGATCCATGTTTACAATCAAGAATTCAATGCCCGACTTCATTCGGTCGAACATCGGTTTTGCGAGCTCGGCTGCAAGCATTGAAGCGTTATCGGCAAGCGTTGACATCAAACCGCTGAACGTCTTCGACTGTGCTTCCATCGAGCCCTTCATACCGCTCGCCATGTTGTCTACTGCACCCTGTACCATTTCATAGGATAGTTTACCTTCTCCGGCCATCTTCTTGATTTCTGCGGTCGTCACGCCGTGCTCTTTGGCGAGTGCTTTCATAATCGGTATACCGCGATCTTCGAATACGTTCAAATCTTCGGTATACGCGACGCCGGCGTTTTTCATCTGTCCGAATTGTCGAACCATCTCAACTATCGAATCCTCGGCCAAACCGAACGCCCCACCAATGTCACCGAATTTCGTGAGCGTTCCGAAAAGCTCGTCACCGCGTAAGTCGGCGTTATAGAGGTACTTCGCCATTGAGTCCAACCCTAGTTGCGAGAACGGCGTTTTGGCTGCGAATTTACCTAAGTCCTGAACCATTTTGCTCGCGCCTTCTGCTGAACCCGTGAGCGTCTTCCATGCGACCGTTTGCGTCTCTAGCTGTGCGTTCATAGCTATACCGACTTGCGTCGCTTTGGCTGCACCTGCCGCGATTGCCGCGAACGCCGCGACTCCGGCCGCGCCTGCCACCGCTGCCGCTCCACCTATCGAACCCTTCAACATGTTCCCGCTACCTTGTACCTGGGAATCAAAATCCCCTTTCTGTAGCTTCAATGCCGCGTAGAGTGTTCCGACGTTTAACGCCATATTGTTACACCATCCTTTATGATCGAGCGAATATCTGTTCTGCTAGTTTCGCGTCGTTGATTACATTGACTTCACCGTGTCCGCTATGGACGCCGGCTACCTTCTTCTCGTCCTCGCTCTCGGCGCGAACGTAACGCTTGAATTCTGATTCTTGTGATAGGTTCATGACCAACCGGACAAAGCGGCTGAACGAAAAATGACGGTCATCGAGCAAAGAAAAGAGGTCGAAACGGTACTCCCTTAAAAAGTCCGCTTCGACCGCCCCGAAATAGTCCATTATAAGCGCAATTCCGTCACTGTCGCTGTTTGTGTCGTCGTCGTTTCGTCCGCCGCTTCCGGCTTTTTTGATTCTTGTTGCGTGACGCCCGTGATGTCTTCCATATAAGCGGCCATGACACCTTCAAGAACGGCGTTGAGCTCGTTCACCGACACGTTCAAGTCGAGCAGGCGTTGAAAGTTATCTGCGCCGATCAAGTCCGTGTATAGCGTTACCGTCTGTTCGTAAGATACTTCGCTATCTGCCTTGACGCCGCTTTCTTCCATGCGTTGAATCTTCAACATGACTTTGGCAGGCATCTGCGCCGGGAATAGAAACTCTTTCCCCTTGATCTTCGCGAGAATCGGTTCGCGTTCCTTTTCTTTAAACATAGCGTCGAAATCAATGAATTTACGTTGACTCATGTATAGCAACTCCCCGTTTATATTATGTCAACCGGCTTTAGGTATATCTTCCGCTCCCTCGGCCGGTTGTCCTTCTATTGATGCAATCTTACTTATACTGTTGTATCAAGTTCCGGCTTGCCGTTAACCATCAATTCGAATCCCCATGAAGCCGCGTCTTCTTGACCGCCGCCGACGTCAGAAAGGGAAGGTGAACCCTCGTACACTTTTTTCGTGCCACCTGGTGAAGTGACGCGAACCAACATGAAGGCCGCCTGTCCGACTTCCTCGGCTTTGCCTTCTACGAATTCTTGCCCCGGATCACGGTCGCCCGTCGCTTCGTCTTCGAGAACGAAACCTTCGGCCGAAAAACCATAACCGCGTGTAACAGTGAGGTTTGATTTATAGCCGGCGTCCTCAAACGTCGATACATCCGTGTTCGAATCATCGCTCGAAATCGTGAATGTATTCAATCCTTTAAGCGGCGTCCATGTGGCTGTAGCCAAATCGGCCACGTCTGCCACGTCGAATGTAAAACCGGCCGCGCGAATCTTGTTAACTGCCATCTAAAACACTCCCTTTAATTGTTTAGTTCTAACTGTAAATTGATTGAGTATTCCGCCCGCCCGTTCTGGTCTGTCCCTAACAAGGCAGGGTATTGCGCCACGCTGTCGAATATGCGGCCACCATCATACGGCAAGCCCAAACGACGAACCGCCTTATAAATACTTTTCGCTCGATTCTGCGCGTCCCTTATATCCATCTTATCACTTCGTACAATAATCTGAACACTCGGAAATGAAGAATCTAACCCCCAATTCGGGGCGAGCTCGTCACCCGTACCGCCCGACGTTCGTAAGGCGATCACACTATCTGGCGACTCTGGCAGCACGTCGATAAAGATGTCGCCACCTAGCCCGTTCGGTTCGAACACGCCCAACCCTTGCAAGGTCAAATGCTCCGCGATTGCTTCTAAATGTTTCATGATCCCGCCGCCCTTCTAATTTCTGCGGCCATGAGCGAGAACGCCTGCTGCTGCTTCTGTTGCAACGGCGTTTCTAAATACTTCCCTTGCCGTCCGTTCTGAAAATTAAACTGCGGGTTTTCGTGAAGGCGTCGCGCATACGGCGTGTTAAACGAAATGTTGACGGTATCGACACCGTTGTTCGTGACAACGCCGCTGCGCTGTAGATCACCCTCGTCGAGCGGTACAATCTTGATTGACTCACCTAGAATGAATTCGCCCGCTGCCTGCAATCCGACGAATGAAGCCCGTTCAAACCGTTTCAAGTTCGCCCGATTCAATACGAATTTCATCGACATGATTAAAACCTCAATTCAATATGAGATAGCGAGAATCCCCGCTGTTGCGCTGCCTGCTCCACGGTATACGTTACCCCGTGATAAGTCACGCGCGACAATGGCGGCACGTCGTCGTCGTTAGATAGCGGGTTGAGAAACGCACGAAAACTTGTAACGACTTCATCGCCGCTCAACGTTCGTACCTGGGCGCGGTTGGGCTCGACTCGACACCGGTATGAAACCGGGTCATCGAATACATAGCCGTATGCGCTTTTCCCCTTGTACTTCTCGACTTCGACCGTTTCCGTGAGCAGGTATGACGGTATGCGCATCAATACCACCCCACGCGGCTGTTCATGAGTCCGGCACGTCGTAAATAACGAACCGCTCGAACCGGCAAGGCCGTTCCTGCGCTCGCGTCCTTATCCATGCTGAACGAACCGATTGAAAAGCCGCCACCGGCTGCGCCCACAATCTCGTTGATTTCAGTACCGGCCGCATACGCTTCGACGATTGCAAGCGTGGCGTTCTTCACGGCTTCGATATTCGTTTCCGTGATCGGTCGCTTAATCTCGTCGTCAATCCATTCACTCGCCCGCTCTAACAAGCGTTCTGTTTCTACCGGGTCACTTACGTCGATATTGCCGTTATAGCTTTGTAAGTCTGCAATTGTAGCGTAGGCCATTCAACCCACCGCCTTATCCTTTTTTAACGCGTTTGTCTGTTGTGAGCGGTACGTTTTTCGAAACGCCTTTCTTTTCTTCTTCGGCTTCTTTGATGTCCTCTGCTTCGGCGTTCGCTTTGGCAGCATCTTGACGGATCACGTCTTCTACTTCTACTTCAACCTTTTCGGCTTCTTCGAGTTTGTCGCCCAACTGCTCGCGCTCTGAACCGGCTGACTCTGCTTTACCTTTGCCCTTAGGCGCTGCGATTGATTTAAAGTCCGGGTCTAGATCAAGACGTGCCTTTGTCTTCTCGTCGAAAATTCGCATCTTCACGCCGTCTTTACGCTCATACCATTTAGCCGTTTGCTTTTCTGCCATGTGAAACAACTCCCTTTTATGATTTTGGAAAGATTAAGAAAAGGACGAGCGGAAAACCGCCCGCCCCGTTAGCTTATGCCACTGTAGCTGTGATGACGCCCAATGATTCAGGACGAACGACCTTAGCGCCGTAAACGTGAAGGCCTTTAACGGCGTCCGCGAAACGTTTCTCTGGTCGGTATGCTTCCATCTGCATGATCTGTGATGCGAACGTGATTGCTCCACGTTGTCCGAACATTACTTTGTATTCGCCTGTCGCTTCGACGACGTTGTTTGATTCGTAGATCGTGAAACCTGCGATTGTACCAACGCGACCGTTAGCCATCACTTCGTCACCCGCTGACGTCGCTTGTACAAAGCGCTTGTCAAGAAGCAACAAAGAATATACTTCCGGCGGAACGACCATCCAACGGCCATCGGTCGGCGCGTTTGCACGCGAAAGCGCTGCGCGAGCTTGAACGATAGTCTGATACGCGTTATCGGCTGTGAGCGCGATTGGTGTCGTATCGTTACCGATCAAGTTCTCTGCTGCCGCTCCCGTGTGAAGCGATGCGATGTACTGATCTGCTACGTCGCGTAAGCGGTACGCCGCGTTTTCCATAGCCGCTGACATGAGTTTCGGCGTTTGTTGCGTCTTGTCGATGTCGTCGATCTGGAAATTGAAGTAATCGGCCTGGTCGATGACGAGCGACTGGTCAACGCCCGTGAGCGTTTCCGGGTCTGCGATGTTCGTGTTCTTGACGTAATCCCCGATAGTGATGTCATCGAGTCCGTTGAGTTTCACCGACGAACCGACGTTCGAGATGACGCCTTCATAATCCTTGTTCGCGACTTCCCCGAAAACAAGGTTCTTTTGAAGCGCGCTGATAAGAACGCCACTCCAAATGGTAGGGTTAAAGTTATCAATTGCCATTGGTTAAACACTCCTCTGATTATAGTAAATGAGTTAGTTCGCCGTTCTTAAGCGCTGCCGCGATCTGTGCCGGCGTCATGTTCTCGACGTCATTCTGTGTGAGTTTCTTCGGCGCGCCGCCCGTCCCTTGTCCGCCCTTCGGCGGTTTCGTGTCCGCTACTTGCTTGACTAAGTAAGGTTTAGCTTCCGCAATCGCTTTCACCTGTTCTTCGAGCCCCACATAATGACCGTTTTCGAATTTCAACGCGGTTGTATCGACGAGCTTCGCTAAAATGTCCGCATCCACAATACTATGTTGAGCGGCCACCCGTTCCAATTCGGCGTTCAGAACGGTTTGACGTGATGAATTGATAATACCGTCGAGCCCGTCAAGTAATGACTTACTTTCAGTATTCTCAAGCTGCACACCATTCTTTTCTAGGAACGTTTTTAAATCGTTCGCGAACGTTTCAAACTTTGTTTGTTCCTCTTTGGCGCGTGTCCGGTACTTTGCGTTTTCTTTGCGTAACGATTCAACGTAAGGTTTATCAAAAACCTCGGCGTCATCATTATCGCCCGGTTTGTCGCCATCGTTCGGGTTTTGGTTAGGTTTATCCCCTTCCGACCCGTTCGATTGTTCGGGATTGTCAGATACATCCCCGGTGTTTTTGCCTTCTTGGTCTGTCGATTGTTCGTTTCCACTCTCTCCCGTTCCGCTATCGGCCTGCGATTCTGCGAAAAATTGTAAGAATGGGTAATTGCCTAGCGTGTATTTCGGTTTAATGTTCGTTTCCATCTAGGAAAACCACCTTTCATACTTCTAATATACCTCTTTCGTTCGGAAATTGTACATTATTTTATCGAACGCCTTTCAATTGTTCACGTCGGCGGGCTCTGGTTCGTCCGCTCGCTTCGATAAACTCCCTCATGACCCCTTGCCATTCTCGAGTTTTCGCCTGTGCTTTCTGCCGTTCCTGTGGCGTGATCGCGACGGCCGCACGTTTTTTCCACTTGCGTATGTTCCGCTCAATCTGCCGTTGTTGCTGTCGTTCCTCGTATTGCTCTTTAATCTGTGAAGCGGGCGGCGTTTCTTTCACTAGCTCGCTATACCCTTCGAAATACGTCGATATTGTATGTCTACAGTTCGGATGCTGAAACCCACCCTGTAACGCACGCTGATACGGCGGGAAGCGGTCGGACGTACCTGATAGGGAATACACCTTGTTTTGGTATGGACGGCACGTATCGGACGAATCTGAATGGAATGACGTCTGCACCAAATCGAAACCGTATTCTAGTTGTCGAGCAGCATGGCCGTACATCTTCGCGCGTCCTGTCGCGGTTCGGGTCGCCATCTCGACATAACTTTCTAATTCCCAACGCCTTCCCGCCTGGTCACGAAACGCCGTGATTCCTTTCTCTGCGAAATCGTTTAACGCTCGCTGTGCGGCCTGTCGTCGCGTTTCTGTCCCGACTAGGTTATCATCTATCACCTTGCTCACAATCGCCCGATAGTCGTCGCTTACCGTCCTTAGAATGGACTCTTTCACGTCTTCGATTTCCGTATTCATCTGCGTCACTAGTGCGATCAGTCCATATTGTGAAGCCCCGATGACGGGCGTACCGACTAACTCGGCGCTGCTCGCCCGCTCGATTGCCTGCCGAACGCCACGCGCACCGTTTGAAGCGGCTTCATTCGCGTCGGCGTCGGCACTGTCGATGCCCAACTGATACGCCTGTTCGAGCACGTCCCGAATCGCATCCGGCGTCAACGTCCCTAACTCTGCGGCGATCTGTCGTAGCAGCTGATTAATCTTTCGGGATTGAATCACGCGCCAGTTGTCCGAATCTATTTCATCCTCGATGTTGGCCGCGATTATCGTCAAGATACGGCTTTGTACGACGCCCACCCGATCAATGAGCTGTTGCGTTAACTTCTCGTCATCAAACGGAAAGATGGGCATGTATTACACCCCGCTTTGGTCAATCACGCTGCTGAAAGAACCGGCGTTCAAACCGTTCTCGTCACGAATCCGTTCAACTTCCTGTTGCACTTCCTCGTCCGTCCATGATGGATTGAAGTAACGAACCCGCGTTTCGATACTGGCCGATTGAGCACGGAACAACATATCAATGACCGTAGCCAGTTGCGACACGTCCGATTCTACCGCGTCCCCGAAATCAACCGTTACAGGAAGCGACATATCAAACCCTGCCCCGAAATGTTCGTTCGATACCGCGCGCATGATGTCAATGAGCTGTTTCAACCCGCGTTCGAAATGCCGACGCTTCTTGCTCGTCGTGAGGTATGACTTGCGTTCCCGGTTGTTCGACTCCGTGGCCGTCTGTGACGTTTCCGACGTGATGCCGAACGATTGTGTCGAATATCCGATAGTCGTGATGATCTGCTGCACGATAAAAATACACGCCTTATAGAAATCGTCCGAACGGATTGCGAATTGCGTGATCGCGAATTTATCGGCGCTACCGTCACCCATCGCGGCCGCTCCCGACAACTTGCGATAGATGTCGTTATCCATGTCAAACGCGCTGTTTCCCTCGTCGTCATAGTCAATAAACGTTTCCGGGATATGAAGCCGCCCCTTAGCCAACCGAATGTCATTGATCCACGATGTATAGGTTTCATCGAGTGAGTCGAACATTTGCCGGACGCCTTGATAGTCCGATGCGCCGAACCCGCTCGCGAGAAACTTCCGGTTCGGTCGTCGGTTCGGGATGTACACCGCTGCCACGCCGTCGTAACCGGTACGGAACACTGGTTCAATTTCATAGCGCTCGAGCAATTCCGGCCGCTCTTTCGTCATGTTGCCGTCTGCTGCCCCTTCGTGAATGGTCGATACGATTTCCCCGCGGCCGTTGTAATCCTCAATCAACCAAATATAGCGGTCATCATTCATCTTATCGAGCTTATGAACGAAACGAATGTTCGTGACAATCCCGTGTTTGAACGTAACGATTGCGTCATCCGGTTTGACGAGCACGATGATCGGACGGTTCGATAGTTCCCCGTCTACGATGACCTTGAACACGACTCCACCCGCCGCGCTCGCAATCTCCCCGCTCTCCGTCAATAACGAATCCATGTTGGCATTGTCGAGCATGACGTTTAACGCGATCTGTTGCGCCTGTGCGATTTGGTCGCCGTCACCCTTGATTAGAAACTTCGTTTCCTCACCGAATAGGTAATCGCTCGCCAACTGACTAATGGCAGCGGGCAACGGTAAATGATAGGCCGGCATTGGTTTGTTCGCCACGCGTGACCAAAAATAATGTTTCCCTTCGCCTTTGTACCGATGCTTCAACGCTTCCTGATCGCCTGCGAACCACGCTAGGTTGTATTGCATATCATCGAATACCTGTTGCATGGCTTTCGGCACGACGTTGTTATCCCGCTCAATAAAATCAATCTTCTTAACCGTTCCAGTTGTGAACGCGTCCATTTAACCCACCCTTTTCAAATTAAATTCATGCTTCATCGTAAATATAACATAGCGTATTCCGTCGAGCGTGTGGTCAAATTGTTTAATCGGTACATCTTCGCCACGATCTGCGGCCTTCGAGTCCCACGCGTAAGACTCCAATTCCTTCAAAACGTTCTCGCATGATGCCATCACATAGAAACGATTGTCTTCCATGAGGGATGACACGGCTTCAATGCCGGGAATAACGTCGTTCTTTGCCGCGACAATCATCTTATGATAGTAACGTGGCAGCACCTTAAACACTTCTAGCTTGAATCCCTGCGCGCTCGGGTCGATGAAAATATACTTTAGCTTGGTCTGATACTCGGAATGTACTTCTTCGAGAAACTTTAGGAAATCCCTCGCATATTCCGACGGGGCTTTCTTCGTCGATTCGCGGCCGCTGTGGTAATACTCTTTCAATACGACCGCTTCCCGCTTGATGGTCTGCCCGACTAACGTGAACGTCGTTGCGTTACTGTTACCATAGTCAACGCCGATATATAGTGCTGTGAGGTTCGTCGGCTTCTCATGTATCTTGTGCTTTTCCTCGTCGAACATCGAGTAAATGACGCCCTCTGCCGTGACCCACAACCCTAATATGTTCCGTTTGTAGAACACGCCTTTGAATTGACGCCGGAAACGTTCTTTCATGCGCTCCGACAATGAAAGGTTATCATCCATCGTGAAGTGAAGCACCAGTAACCGGCGTTCTTTGGCACGATCAATATAATCGACCTTGAACCAATGCCGCGGGCTTTTCGGGTTACAGTTGAACCACACTTTCGCACCTTCCACCGATAGACGCGCCATGACCTGCGAAACGAATGACTCGGGCATGAGTGCGGTTTCGTCGAGAAACGCGCCCGCTGCCGTCATCCCCTGAACGCTGTCCTGCGACTTCTCATTGTTTGCCCCGAACAGATAGTATTTATTCGTCCCTATTCGAATGTGCATATCCTCTGACCGTTTGAAATCGAAATCAACACCTTCGTACATCCCCATCCCGGCCAGTATCTTGAACATGGGCTCGATGACGTTCCGTTTGAGTGCTGAAATCGAGCGGCCGCCGATAATGAAATCTTCTCCGTCGAACGTTTCTTGCGACCATAATACGAACCCTTGAATGAACGACACGGTTTTACCCGAACGAACCGCCCCTTCGGCTACAATGCCGTCGAATTGACTGTACGGGCTCGAGTCGTGCCACCACATAAGCGCCTTCTTTTGCTTCTTGCTGAACGGTTTAAACTCGAACGGCTTGATTCTATGCTTCGCCATTCGGGACACCCTCTAGCGCTTCGAACGCTGCCTTGTCGTCTTCTTCATCAAACAAGTCGTTACGCTGCGCCGTCAATGCCGAAATTAATTGATCGAATTCGTGTTTCGTCGGCGGCTTTTGGCCTTTCTCGAATTCTTTTTCTTTCAGGACTACTTCACGTTCACGTAGATCGGTCTCCCTCGGCGTGTCGCTGAATTCTAGATACTGCTTCGATAACCAAATGAGCATCCCTGTATTGCGGTCGCCTAGCGCTTTTTGAATCATGGCACGTCGTAAACTCGTCTTCATGTACTCGAAATTCGTTTTATATAGTTCTCGAAATTCCGTGTTCTTCAATAACGTCGATTGAGCCACCCCAATCATCATCGCGATTTCTTGCATCGTACATCCAACTTTAGCGTAATCCGCCACCTTTTCCCGTTGCTCGTCGGTCAACTCAAACGCGGGTCTGCCACGTTTCTTTTCCTCTGCCATTTCAAAAACTCCTTTCGCCCGAATCCGTCGGTACGAATGTATTAAAAAAACCGCCAAACGGCGGCTTTCCGTTTATTTAATTATACCACGCTTCGAATGTTCGGATTATGATTCATCTTCGGCTAGTCGCAACGTGTAATTCAAGCACATTAAGAAGATCAATAACGTGATTGTAAACACTACTTCCCACTTGAATCCGATGGTTATATAAATCCAAATCGCTAACAGGTTCGGTATCACCAGTACCGCTGTTATCAATGCCGCTACAATGATCGCTGATGCTATTCCGGTTTTGCTCATCGTCTTCCACCTCACAATAGGTACACACCATACGGCGCGCGTTTTTGTCTTTCCTTGCTGCTAATCGTCTTTCATAGGCCGGGCTCGTATAGAAACGGATTGTATCGGGTTTGACGTTCGTCTTTGCCGCGATTTCATGTATCGTACCGACCGCGATCACATCTTCACCTTTATACAACGCGTATTCTTTCATCGCTCCACCTCCACGAATCTAACTTGTTTTTCATAATTCTGATTCTGTAATTCGTTTCAATTCTTCAAAAACCGTGTTCAATTGAAACCCTTTCACCATCATTTCAACTGCTTTACTCATGATTACAAGCGCGTTTCCTTTCGGGTCTTTGTCCGTCAATTTTTTAATTTTGATTTCTAAATCTTGAATTTCAGTCGCTAGTTTTTTTGCTTTTTCGGATTGTTCTTGGGCGTAATTAATCAAGTCTTCTGACTCTCCTGCATCAAAAATGAACACTCTAACCCTTTCGCCTTCATATGTCGCGAGCATATCGGCCAAATCCTTTCCGCTATCCATCACAACGTCATGAACATGATTGCCCATGATTTCGAACTTCTCTATCGTTCCAGTCCCTTTAATCAACATAGTTACCGCTCCACCTCCACGAATCTAGCCCATGTATCATAATCCTGCCCGTATAACGACGGCTTGCCTTCTCGCGTGTTCTTGTCGTCGTCGTAGTCCGCTATCCATTCTTTCACCGTGGCGCACGTCTTAAACCCGTCGCTCGATTGTAAGATTGCCACCTTATCGACGTGGATCGTCACGCCCTCGGCCAATTTATCCTCTATCAATCGTTCGGCCGCTTCTTCTGCGGCTTCCGCGCCTTCGTAGTCCCGACAAAAATATTCGTTATCGACAACGCGATATTTCACCTTAATGAACCCGATGCCGCGAATCATTAAATTCCCTCTCTTTCGAATTGCTTTAGCGCTTTGGCGAACGCGTCAATTCCGTAGACGTCCACCAAACGCCGCAACTCGTTTCGAATGATTGCGTTCGGTTGTTGCTGCGCTTTGGTCAATTTCAATTCTGTTTGAATCCGTTCGTTCATGCCATCATGCAACATTCTGATTGTTCCGTTTATCGCTTCTTCAACTTGTATAGTCGGGTTTTCAACGTTCAGGAAAGCGGTCAAGTCAATAGCGGCGTTCAACTGCTCGGGAATCATGTCGTTACGGACGATCAACCGTAGTAAATTCAATCCTTGTCTTCCACCTAGAATATAACTTTCAATCGCGACTAATACACCGCGTTCCGAAACCTCTTCAATCGTAGCGTTATTTAAAACCATTGAAGCATATAGCGTCCGTGAATCTGCGTCTTTTTTATCTTCCAAACTGAAATTGATATAAGTTAACCCGTTCATTTTTCTAAAACTCCCTTCTTCGCCATTTCTCTAGCGTCATAGATGCGATAGTTAAGTTCCTTCTCTGCCGATTCTTCTCTGAAAGGCAAATCAAATGTATATTGTACCGACATCTGATTTCGCTTGCTATAGAACGTAATTCCTTTCACATCGCTCAACCGATCTCCTTCAACCGACAAACGATTTTTAAGCAGGCGAATGATTTCCGCATCAATTTTCATGTACGCGTTCAATTGAATTATCCTCATGGCTTTACGCCCTTGTATCTGGATATGAAACTCAATCATTTCTGGCGTCTGCATCGTGTCGTAGAATAGTCTCATTTCTCCACCACCTGCTGCACACCCGTTTCACGGTGTACGATGATTAAACGATCATGCAAGTTCTTCACGACTAGGTAAGCGAGCGGGGAAAACCCCGCCGCGAACATGATTGCCTTCTGCTGTCGATTCGGCCGTTTACCGTTTTTCATTAGATGATGTCCCCTTTGTCCGAAAGCATTTCCACTTCGCCCGTTTGCAAGTGAATATTCGTCATCAAGCGACGGCCTAGCCATTTCGTGTGACCTTCTTCCTTGAACCCGAACCGCTCGTGATCGTGTTCGGAAATGAAAATTGTTTTGATGTTGTGGTTGAATTCGACTTCCTGCAATCGAGCGGACACCTTCTTGAAGAACGTTTCAAACGTTTCTTCGTCCTTCCCGAATACCGCACGATAGAAATAAATCTCCGACGTCTTGAACACTTGCCGGATGCTTTGGCCGTCGTCCTCTAGATCGACCGCAAAACTAGGCACGTTGCTTTCTAGCGATTTAAACATGTGATCCAAATTCTCAACAGTGAAACCGTTGCGGCCTGCTTCGAAACTCATTTCGATACCGCCGGTCATGAACATATTCAACTTGACCACTCTCATGTTATTCGTCCCCCTTCAAATCAATCCAAATTGGCGTGACCCACATATCATTAAAATCTTCGTGCTTCATCGAATAGTCATATAGTTCATCTCCAGTGCCGATAACGATACAAGACCACGCACCGCCCGATGATGACGAGCGCTTAACCGCGATTTTATCACCACTCACGAATGGCATACCCGGCTTTAGGTTCTTAATCTGAACCATCCCACGCCCTACGCTTACCCACGGTTTCATTCCGCTTCCCCCTCTTCCCATGTGTCTACCAACTCGATTAGGTTCGTCTGACTGATAATATCGTCCGCTAACGCCTTCGAATCCGTTCCCCATGCCTGGGATACGTCCGCACCGCTCACGGTCATATAGCCCTTCACGGCGGCCGTATGGTCGCGAAATTGAATGTCGGTTATGTACCCGTCCACCGTTCGGAACGCGTACCGTTTCAGAATCTTGTACGACGTCTTACCTTTAACGTTTACTTGCACTTTCTCGTTAACTCGTTTATCCAATTTCCCCACTCCTTTTATCGGTCGATCATGCTAAATTCATAATTTTATTGGTTAGAACACATGACCCCGAACAATACGTCCCTTGCTGTCCTTTTCTGCTTCGTACTCTCTATGACAATTCATACATCTCAATCGATCGTCTACCCCACCGTGTTCGTAATAGCTATCAAATGTTTTCTTAGAAAGCTTCCCCCGATTGGTTACTTTGGTGATGTTTCCATATACAGTTTGTGTGTATAGCACCAATTCGCTCCCACACTCACATTTCGGTTTTTCGTAAGCCAATATTTTCACCACCTAATAAAATTTATCTTTTAGTACCCTTGTTCATTCCGCGCGTGAACAATCTCGTTCTTATCCATGTACGCGGCCAGTAGTTCATTCGCTGTGACGTCGAACGTCGTGACGATCTTTAACCCTACGGCCATACAATGCGCCGGGCTCTTATGAAACACGTTGAACGCTGAATCAACTAAGTGACGTCGTAACACGTCCGTTTCGGCGTATGAGTATAGGCCGCTTTCTTCGAGTGACGAGAAGTTGTACAGTTGCTCCCACGTTTCATAGGCGCGTGCCGTGTCGCGTTCAAAACGCTCATGTTCGAAATGCCGCTCTTTAATCATTTCTTCTACGACCATCCCACAATAGAAATGCAGCGCGTCGATAAATTCCGTTACGACCTTTCGGCGGTCGTCCTGTTTGTTCTTCGCCCACCACTTCGCGGAAAACTTTAGTTCGTTCGTCATTTCCGCGATTTCTTGACGTACCTGGTTATAGCGATCCACGTAGCGCGGTGGAAAGCGTGGGTCATTGTCTAGAATAGCCGTGTCGGTTAAATACTGACGCTCACAATAAAAGCGGAAATCCGTTAATGAAATTAAGTCCTTGAACAATGGTTTCGTGCGTTTCTTCTCGATCATTCGATTACATCCCCTGTCATCAATTTTAGTTCCCAGTTGTCTTTAAACTGCTTTTCTGGGTATAGCAGCACCTTCATACCTAGCAAGGTATATTCGTCTTTCTCAATCTTTTTCATGACCGACTCGTTCGCGACAATCAACTGGTCGAACACGCCGTAACCCATGACGATCAGGTTAGGCATCCGATAATGTTTGAGCAGGAATTCTCGCCGCTGCTTCTCAATCTTGCGTAACGTGAATTCTAGCGAGCTCATGCGACTTCTTTCCCGTCCGTCATCGTGAACATGACCAACAATAAAGCCGCTCCGAACGCTATTGTATATTGTGCCGTCAATAGCGCTACGAGCAGCACGCCCAACCCGATACTTAAAACACCCATGCCGAATACCGTTTTCATTTCCCTTTTCCCCTTTACTGTTTTCTGCGGTTGTCGCGCCAATTTTCCATGTAATCTGCTGTTACCGCCCACTGATTACCGACGCGCATCGAGCCGTGTAAGTTGCGCCCGTGTTTCTCGTCGTGTAACAAGCGTCTAAGCAGCGTGATTTTTTTGATCCCGTATTGTTCCGCTGCTTTCTTAGCGCTCATAAATTCTTGCATGTCCTCACCGCCTTACGAATCCTCGTATTGTGTAATATCCAATTCGTCGGCCTTTTGCATACCCATCTTGATCCACCGCTCGATTGAAATGCCGCCGATCAAGTCCGAAACGATTGCGTTCAGAATATCCACGCCGTAACCCTTCACTTCGTCGTGTTCATATCCCGCTTCGAGCAGCGCCGTTTCAAGCACGCTACCCGCTGCACCTAGTTCCGACTCGACCGGTGTCGAATATTTGTATTGAACCATTTAACCAATCCTTCCTATGTGGTATGTCTTTATATTATATCCAATCGTGCATAATGTAAAGCCGTAATTTCACTTTTAGGAAATAAAAAGAAAAGCCGGTTATACACCGGCCATTCTCGCTTGAATCATTTTCTTGTAAGCAGGCAACCAATCGACCGACCCGATCAATGACGGCAGTACAACGAACGCGTTATCATTAAGATTCGTCACATTGAGCGATGCCCCGCCTTCATAGCGCGTGTTTTTCCCTGTCGCCTTGTTTAGTTCCTGGTGTGCTTCCCACTCCTCATATAGCGGCACTAGGTAGGCAGCAGGGACAAGATACACGGCGTTCGCGCTGCGAATGTAGGTAAGTATGAACGCGTCACCGCCCATGCGCTCGATGTTTTTCATCAACCGGACTTGATGGGGCGCGATTGCACTAAAGGCCAGTCGATCCGCTGCGCTCTTTGCATCGAATGACACGTAACGACCGTTCACGACGCCCGCATAGTCCAGCCCGCCCTTGCCTTTGTGATAGGCCGACGTGATGACCTTTTGTTTCGTGTCTTTGTCGCGGTATCCTTTCGTCTTCACTTCTTCATGTTGCCGTACCATGAGCGCAATCCCTTTTAGTAAATAGTTCGCGTTCGTCGAATCAATCATGTTCTCAAGTTGTTGCCCGACCCGTTGCGATTTCTTAGCCATTCTTTCTCCCCCTCGGTTTCCGTAGTCCTAACGCGCTCGCCTTCTTCGTCACGCTCGAATAGCTGCGGTTCATCTTCTTAGCGATCACTTTGTATTCTAGTTTTTCTTCTGACCGTAGCCGAATCAGTTCCGCTTCTTCTTCATGCGTCCAAAACTTTAGTTCTTTGCCATCGGTTGTGTAAAAGGTTTCACCGCGTAAATCTTCATTCAGTTTACGGGCGAGCCCCAATTCATAAACTTTATGTTGGACGTCGTGAGGGAAACGGTCTTGCAGCGTCGCGGCGATCTGCCGGCACGTCAACCCGTCTTCACGACCCTTTCGCAATATTTCGACTTCTTGTTTCGTCCATGCCTTATATCGTTTCTGGTCAATCCGTCCGTAACGTGGTTCGATTCCATGAAAGTCCGCCATCCTGTGCATGGTTTCGACCGTCAAACCCAAATACTCGGCCGCTTCATAGGCGGACAACTCTAAATCACGATAGTAACGTTCGAACGTCGTCTTGCTGATATGCTTGCGCGGCCGGTACGCCTTCGTCGAGAAGCCGTAGTCTTTCAGTACCGCCCGTATCGTCACCTCTGCATAACCTTCCATGACGGCGATCTGCTTCACGCTCAACTTATTGTCGCGGTACAACTTCACGATTCTCAACTTGTCGTCAAGACGTAGCCGTTTTGTCTTTTTGCGTTCTTTGTTCACGCTTTTTCATTCCCTTCGCTTTTCTACGTTGTGCGACGGTCGTCATTTCAATGCCATAATGTCTTAGTGACGACTGAACCCGATGACGTTTACACCCGAACCGCTCGGCTATCTGTTCTTGCGTTAAGCATAGATCAACGTAATAACGGACGAGCCGACCGAATGGCAGCAGTACCTTGTCTTTCCGCGTGGCTTTTTCGCCCGTTTCGCTTCGCATCTTTAGACCACGCTTTTTCATATGTTTTTTGACGATAGGCGGCGAACAACCGAATTCTTTCGCTATTTCCTCAATCGTTACGTCTGTCTTGAACATTTCCGCCATGTCGTCGAGCTCGTTAGCGGTGAACGTGATACGATCCCGCCGGCCTTTCTTCTTTCTGCCTGGTCGCCGTTTCTTGATCTGCGTCATCTTTGCGAAACAACCGCCAACGGAATACCCCAACCGATCCGATATGGCTTTCATATCAATACCTAGATCGTGCAGCCGGACGAGCTCGCGTTCGTCCTCTTTCGTCCATACATACGGATTTTTAAAACGAACCTTCTCGGTCGTGGCCTTACGTTCAATTGATTTCTTGCTGCGCCCCAACTTCGCGGCTACCTCTAACTGCGAGCGTCCCGCCGCGGCCATGTCGCGCATGATCTGTAGTTCTTCATCCGTCCAACGTTTCGCCGTTGCCATTGTTCCACCCTCTCTGATACAATGCCCGTATAAAGGTATAACGGGCGGTTGTTCGATATACTCTTTTTATCACCAAACAAGTTAATCGCCTGTCATGTCACGGGAAGCGGCGCGGAAACGCCGCCGACCGAACGAGCGCCGTAAAAGGCGCTTTTTTTATGCGCTCGCTAGTGCTTTTTGCCGCTGCTCAATGACGTCATTCGGTTCATTCGTTTCTAAGGCGTCTAGAAGCGCGTCAAACGCTTCCGAACGTTTCGCCTTATCCACGTATGTAATACCTTCGACGTGGGGAATATACGCGTAAATTTCGCCTGCTGCGTTTAATCTGAATTCGCTCATTCGCTTTTATCTCCCATTCCTAAAATTTTAAAGACTTCGCTTGTGTCCTTTCGGTTTTCCGCCGGCGTTACATTTTCTTCCGGGAAGTCGAGTTGATTCGTCATTTCTTGAATCCTGCGACCAATTCGGCCGTCATCCCCGATATATGCGCTCTCCAACTGGTCTACACGTAAGTTCGATGTAAAGACCGTCATCTTTCGATGATTCTTGCGGTAATCAATGAGCTCGTACAACGTCCGTGTCACGAACCGCGACTCTGAACCTATTCCGATTTCGTCCAATACAAGCAAGTCCACGCGTTTGAGCTCGTCCATGATCTGCGCCCGTGTCCGCTCGTTATTGTTGTTATACGTCGAACGAATATCTTCCAGTAGTTCCTCGACGACGTGAAAGCGTGTTTCTAGTCCGGCCGCTGCAATCAGATGATTCGCTAAGGCGCACGCCGTGAACGTCTTGCCGCTGCCCTTCTCGTCGCTGTACAGGTATAACCCGATTGAATCGACGCCGCTGTTCATCAAGTCTTCGAACCTTCTGACGACCTTTGTCGCGAATTCCTTGACGACGGCAGCACGTTCGCGGCTGTCTGGACGCTTATAAATATCCGTCCGAAACTCTTTTAGGTTGGCAAGCTCATATTTCGGCGGGATGCCGGAACGTTCTCGCCGTTCTCGCCGTAACTTCGATTCTAAGCACTTGCAAGGCGTCTGATATTCGTAAGGTTCATATACGAGCGGCTTCAATCCCTCGGCCTTTCGGCTGCGCGTATCTTCGATGACCATGTGTTTCAGTTCCGCGTCATGTACGAATAGATAACCCGACCCGTCACATAAGTTTTCCGGGCAAGGGATTGCGTACCGTTCGTTATGCTTACCATTCAAGATCGTCAAGTTCCTGTTCCCAATCGTTATTGACCGGTTGCCCGCTTGCTGCTCGTTTTCGTGCGAGCTCTGCGATGACGCCGCCGCCATTTCCTGCGCTTTCTGTTGCGCCCGCTGTATGAGCGCCTTCATTTCCTCTGTATCTCCCATCCGTCGCATACTCGTCGTTCCACCCTTCGTTAAAGAACCATGTTCCGGCCTGTTTGATGTATTGTGCTGCGGTACGGTTCACTTCGAGCATGAAGCAATACCGTTTGATGCCGTTTGTGATTGTGTCGTCGGTTACGCCGGCCTTGATTGCTTTCTTGTAAGCGGCGAACGCTCGTTTCTTTCCTTGCTTCTTCGGATAAAGTTTGTAGATAGATTCAAAACGCTCGTTCAAATCGTCTTTAGGCGATTGAACATTATTGTTTTTAATTGAATCTATGTCATTGGTGTTTTTAAGTGAATCTTTATAGAGTGTCACACTGACACTGGGGGGGTGTCCCTGTGACACTGGGGTAGTTTCACTGTGATACTGCCCCCCGTGTCCCTCTGACACTAGGGTACGACTTCTAACGTATTCGTGAAAGTCCTCAATCGTGTACAGATTACTTGTTACTCCACCCTTGTCATTAAATCGCGTTTGCTTCGAAATCAAACCTTTTTCGATTAACGTTTCAATCCGTCTAATCGCGGTCGAACGTGAGCAGCGCGATTTCTTTGCGATCTTCTCGAATGACGGGAACGCGTTCTCGCCGTTCTCATTCGCATATCGACGTAGGACGATGTAAACCATCTTTTCAGTCGAGTCCGCGAAAACCGTTTCGTCGTCCACCACTTCGTTTTGAAGCATCACAAACGGGATTCGATTTCTGTCTATTACTTTGTCGTGATTCACGATTAAACCCCTTTCTTATTTACGCTCGTCCAATATATCGGCAATAGCTCGTTTCAACGCGTCGTAACGTTGCGGCGTCATATCCTTCAACCAATTGTAAACCGTGAAGCGACTGCGCCCGATTTTCTTCGCGACGTGAGTGATAAAAATATGGTTGTAATGTAATTCACTTTCGATTTCCCGTTTCATTTCCTGCGGTGTCATTTTCGTTCACCCCTTTCGATGACTTAATAATACAACAAAGATAAACATAATTCAACATGATATTGTGTGACATTCTGTAACATAACCTTACAATTCCTTACGCTAGGGAAAGGATAGGAAAATAAAGTTTTTCTATATCAGTAAAAAAAGCAGGCATTTAGCCCGCTCTCAAATTCCATATTCGACGCCGTTCCCTTCGGACGGCTTTCGTCTGAACAACATGCCTTTTTCAACCAATCGGGCGATACACTTGAATAACGTTGAGCGTGGTACGCCCGTACCGTCGATCAGTTGCCGTTCCGTGAACACGCGATCACCGTCGATGCACTCGAACGCGAAAAATAGCATCACTGTTCGTTCCTGGGGCGAGTCGTAACCGGTGTACATGTGGTACGCCTGTTTAATTGACTCGAAACGGTTGCGGTCTTCCTGCTGCTGCTTGACCACTCCGACGGCTACGCCCGCCTTGATCTGCTTCACCGCTTCGACCAGTAGACCGTATTCGTATATACCGCCCTTGCCAACCCAATTCGTAACGGTTCGATACGACACCCCGTAAAAATTCGCAATTGCCATTTTAGCAGCGCTGCGCTTTGCTCCTAAGTGAGCGGCGAGCTCGGCCACGACTTCGATATTGTTATCCATTCGTTTCACCCTTCCTTATTCCATGTAACCGTCATAAATCATCAACGTCGGATATTTATTTTCCCGATGCCGGTCGTTTTCCAAAACGATTCCGTGATACGCCGAATCGGAAAACTCATAAAGCTCTTTCAACTGATCGTTGAGTGTTACGAATCCTTCTATCGTGTCGATCTTTATGACGCGAGTTAGCGTAAATCCACGTACTTCTAAATGTGCATCAAATTTTTCATCTAACATTTTATTGATTAAGTCCCATTCCCCGTGTACTGCTTCGATATAGAAATTCATGTTTAATTCCCCCTATGTCCCGAATCGCCCCATAATCTAAACAAGTGTTTTCTAAATGGTTCGCTCTCTTTTGGCGTAGGCCGATTTAAGATGTCGGCGTAGTCGTTACAGTTCAAACAAGAAATCATGACATCTTTCGGATATCCGAATATGTCTTCTTCAATTTCGAAACGATTGAGAATTAACTTACGTTCGCCGTCTTCCTCAATGTGGAACGCCGCGATTTCACGATTTCCGCACTTCTCGCACTCGATTATCATTTTCATGTTTGCCCATCCTTTCCTAAAAGAAAAGGCGGTCGCCCGCCCTTCCCTTACCGAATCCCGTATTTGCGATAGATGTCTGATTTCAAATCATTGTTGCGGCGATCAATCGCGCCACCGACTAAGAACACGTCGATCAAGTTCCAAATGCCTAGCGTGAACCAACCCAATAGCAGCATGGCAATCGCGTAACCGGTTTGACCGCTGTAGAACCGATGTGCCGCGAACATGCCTAACAATAACCAAAGGACGTAAGCGAGCGGTTTCGATTTCTTGCGATCCTCGTATTCTTGATTCGCCAGTAAGATGTTTGCCGTGTTATCCATGTTTATACCTTCTCTCTCGCCGCCTGTGCGACGCTGTGGTTTTTTGAATACCTAGACTAGCCAAAACGTTAGCGGCGCGTATAACGCCGCCTGTACGTTTATTTCTTCATGTTTGCGGCTTCCATGAGTGAAGTGATGATTTCACTTGCCCGCTGACTTGTGATTTTAGGAAGGTTGTTATAATCGGTTTCGAAACGTGCTAATACTTCGTCTTCGGTCATGCGGTGTTTTTCACCAACAATTTTTGTTTGACGAATGATTGTATTTATTTGTTTCTCGCTCGCTAGTTTGTGCGGGCTCGCCTTCGGCTGTCCGCCGTCGCCGCTCGTCCCGTTCGCGTCGCCCTGTACGCTGTTATTATCGGCCGCGTTGCCGTCGTCGTCTTCCTCGCTCGCAATCCCTAGCGCTGCGGCAAGTGCGTACCGTTTTAGATACGTGATCGTGCCGCCGTTTGCTTGAATCTGACCATCGGCCGGAAACTCAAGCGGGGCGTACATGATGTATTGACCGCTCGCATGAATGAGCATGGTATTGACGACGATGTAAGGCGCGCCGGTGTCAATTCGTTTAATGCTCGCGTTTTGAGTGACCGCAATCCCGTTCTTTGCAAGGATCGGGCGCGCCATGTCGAGAATGGCCGTCAAGTCCGCGTATTCGAACGTATATGAACCGCCCGATTTCGTTTGTACCTTTACCGTTCGATTCTTTTTAACGGCCGTGAATTCTAGCTGACTTTTCGCGAAAGCCGCTGCGACCTCATTAAATGATTCTGAAAATGTGAATGACATGCCCCGTTTACCCTCTTTCGTTTATCGAATTTGTAAAGCCGTTGCTTTTTGGATTTCCGCCCCGTCGATCTGCTCGCCGTCTTTCAACCGTTCTTTAACGGCGTCCTTGTTGATTGTTTCGACTAGCTTACGTTCGCGGAATTCATCTGGCAGTAATGACTCGTCTGTAATGACGTAGTTTGTACGAACCGTTTTTGAAATCGTGTACTTGTTCGTTTTGATCCGCTTCATGTCGAGCGCTTCAAGCGACCCTAGCACGTTCTCGCGTAGTCGCTTACGCTCGTTAGCAATCGCCTGCTTACGTGCTGTTAATCGTTTGATTTCTGCTGCTAGTGCTTCCTCGTCCGCTTTTAACGAAAAGTCGATACCGGCGTAACCGTCGTACTTGTCCTCTAACGCTTCGTCAATCGCTTCGAGCGTGTCGAACGCTTGATCTGCCGTTAACGTCCCATCTTCGAGTTGTGCCAACACTTCGAGTTTTGCTGCTGACAGGTTAAAAATGTTCATGTGCGTTTCCCCTTTTTCCCATGTGATTATCAAGCCCTGTTGACTTGACACCTTTATATTATATCCGGTTGTGCATAATGTAAAGACCTTTTTGAGAAAAAATAGGAAATAGGGTAAAAAATAAACCGCCCAACCGAAACGGCGGGCGATCTACCACATAAGAAGGTTTGCATGAAAGAAGGGGAAAACAGTAAACGGGTTACGTTTACTATAGCACGCCGCCCTATGCCGCACAACGAAAAAAAGCGCTCTCGCGCTCTTTCCGGTTCGGGCTATGCCCGACACCCTGCCCCCGTTGCCCTTCAATCAAAAACAACGCGGGAAGGTTCGTCTAACGGCTTTGTCTGTTGGTCGATTGACAAGTTTGTTTTGGTGTGAGTAAAACATTGTTTGCCAAACGTGCTAACTTCAAGCGTGTCGCGTGACCGGTTATCCCACGGCCACGCCATTATGTTGTTGTATTCCGTCGGCTGATGCCCATAAAGGACGACCTAACGGCTTGTTATTATCGTAGCAAAGTGGGCGAACGGACGCAATAGGATTATTGGACGAGAAACTTTTTGTGTTGCTCGCGCTTCTTTTCTTGTGTGAGCTGCGCATAGATTTGCGTTGTGGCAGGGTTGGAATGTCCTAGCAACGCTTGTACTGCCGTGATGTCCGCCCCATTATTCAATGTTAACGTAGCGAACGTGTGACGCAACGTATGCGGCGTGACGCGTTTTTCTAGTCCGGCCTGCTGTGCGAGCAGCGTGATTTCACGTTGAATCGAACGTTTCGAAAGTCTGCCATGAGGTTTCCGCTCCGAAACCATCAACGCGTCATTGTCATCCGTCCGACTTCTTAAATATTTCTCCAAATGGTACATGGCTTTATAACTGAAATACACTTCCCGTTCTTTGTCACCCTTCCCGATCACCTTACAACTTTTAGCGTGATAGTCGATGTCGTTCCGGTTCAACTGCTGAATTTCCGCCAAACGGCAGCCAGTAGCGTACAGGATTTCTAAGAAGGCGCGCTGTCGATTCGTCTTACACGACTCGCGTAGCAGTTCCAATTCTTCAATGCTCAACGATTTCGGTAATCTTTTTTCTTTTTTAGGCGTCTTTAGTTTCTTGGCCGGGTCGCGCATCAAATAGTCTTCCGCCGTCAACCATCCAAAAAACGACTTAAATACGGTTAGCTTTCTGCCTAGCGAGCTCATTTTCAAATGCGGAAACGTTCCCATGTGGTTGCGAATGTCTGCGGTCGTAATGTCGTCTGTCCGCTTCTTGATATGTTGGGCGAACACGTTTAAGTCGCGTTGATAACCCTCTAACGTGGCAGCAGCCAAACCCTCTAACTTCTTGGCCGATAGGAACAAGGTTATTTTATCGTCTAAATCTGGGTGCACTTCATCTTCTTGAACAGACGTCACGTTGTACCGTGTCACAATCTTAGATAGTTCGGATTTTGCTTCATCCGTTTTTACATCGGTCAACGTAGAAATGTACGCTACGATTTCCGAAATGATTTGTTCATTTGCTGTTTGCAATCCATTCCCCTCACTTTCAAAAGTTATATAACTTAGCTATAACTTAGCAGGGAAAATAGTTATTGTCAATATAACTTGTATAACTTATGATGTTTTTAGGAGGGATGTATATGGCCGTCGATAAAACAAAAAACGAGCAGTTGTTAATCACGATTCCGAACGAGCTGCTTCATCAGATCGAATCATACTGGTACGACGAAAGAGTGAAGAATAGGAGTGAAGCGATCAGGCAACTAATCAGAATTGGACTCGAAAAACATGAGGACGAAAAAAAGCGACTGGATTAAATTCCGGCCGCTTTTTCTTTGCATTCATTTTTTAAATCTATGGCTAAGTTTCATCC
>JAFEAQ010000004.1:600000-766978 GCA_018266295.1 Bdellovibrionales bacterium
GACTGGGAAAAGTTGGATGCTCAGAGTGTAGATCTCTGTTTTGCGTCCAGTTTCTAGATACTTCGTCAGAGAGCGGCGGAATTTTGCAATCTTCGCCCGAGCCGCTTCCATTTTATTTTTATCAATCGCCATTGTCATAGAAGTGACGGTGCGGTCCTTAATGTCCACGTTGTCGAGCTTATCAATAACATTGCTCATCACTTTTTTATGGAAATTACGAATGGCTTGAGCCGGTACATCGCCAGATGTGTAAGTTGAAGTATGAGTGGGTTTCATACGCCCTTTTGCATCGGTCTTGATGTAACCAAGGTTTGTTAAGCTCGCGATGAGGCCCGAGGTTTCTTGTTCCGAAATTCCCAAACGCTGAGAAATGAAACCGATGTCGGAACGGAATGTGCGCGTTTCCATCAAAGAAAGAATGGCCATCGCGTTGGGTGAAAAAACTCTTTCGAAATCGTTCAAGGGGATTTGTTGCCCGCTCAAAGACTTCTTTTTGTAAGTCTTTTCTTGGCGAATGGTTTCGATGAAGGAAAGCGTATCGGTGTTGCTCAAAGCAAGCTTTTCAGAAATGCGATGTCCGAGCTTTTCAGTCAAGTTGCGCTTACCATTGAAGATTTCTGTGAGGCGGCCACTGGGGATTGATAAGTCGCGGGCAAAGGCGCGGATTGAATAATTTGTGTTTCGGGATTTTTTTTCCGTATAAATTTTGAAAAGAAAATCTTTTGAGGTCACTTGTTGTCTCCCTGTTTTGTCAGCTAACTTTTTTCCGAAACACTTATGGGAGCAACGACATATATAAGAAATGTTGTTTAAAATGAACCCGAAAATTGAAACGGGAGCATCAAAAAGTGGAATGGGAGCGGGGCTTTACGTGGATTTTACTGGACTGGCTTAAATGTAGGTACGTAGCGCACCTTGTCAGCGCCGCGGACTTCCTTCTCATAGTTCGAGTAGGCTTGCGGATTCTCTTGATACTTTCGAACAGACTCTTCTTCGATGGCTTTATTGGAAGCTTCGTTTTTCGCATCGACTTGGGCGGCCGTTACTTCGGGCTCCCATTTTTCTCCAACATAGACCGCATTGCCCTCAAAGAATTGAACCTCTTTTTCGTAACGAATTCGGTCTTGATAAAAGATGTATGACCAACGGTCTTTTCCATGGAAGCGCTGGGTGCGCTGAGGGCTTCCCATGACTTCAAGAACGTCGTCTTTTTCCATTCCGATGTGAAGCTTATTGTATTCTTTGAGCATGTTTGTCTGACATGCGGACAAGATGAGGCTGCAACCGACTAATGAAATCGCAAGAATAGATCGCAGCATATGGCACCTCACCCCTTTCATTTATTTTCGCCCGAATCCGCGAAAAAATAAATGGTCGGCTGCCGGAAAACATTTACTTGTCTCAGATTGAGACAAGTTTTGTTAAAACGGATGACATTGTCTCGATCCCTCGATGGGAAGACATCTTGCGGACCAACATTAAGGCAAGCTCGCTCTTAAAAACAACAACGCCGAAGATTTTGGAAAAGGCGCGAAGCTTGAGTGGCAAGAATGAGGCTTTCAATAAATTCATTACGATGCTCGAAATTTTTCTGTGAAACAAAGACACCAGTTGGAAACACTGAATCGTCTCCGAACGGCTCGGACCATAGTTGGAAACTTGAGAAAAAATTGGTGGCACCATTTGGCACCAGATAGCATTTAAATCAGTTAAGAGGTAGACCCCAGAGTATTAGTTCATGAGACCTAGGCCGGAGGTCCCTCGCCTCCGGCCTTTTTTTAGGAAGTCGATGAAGATTAGCAGTTTCAAAAGTCATTTATTAAATGACAAAAGCGGGCTGAGTTTTCATCACCTGAACTCAGAGGGAATGTCGTTAGTCGAAGCCATGGTTTTTCTGGCCATTTTCGCTATCGCCCTCTTGGTTTCGCTTCAATGGTTGCAATCTGTTTATCTCGGCAACACTCGGCTCAATCGTAATACCAGTATCGATAATGCCATGGCTGAAGTGGCGATTGCATTTGGAACGGACGATAAGTATTGCAACTACATCCTGAGTAGTTATGGCAATAATCCGAATCCCGATCCGGAACTGAAGCTGACAATGGCAGACCCTGCAGGCGCCGAAGTGTCGAAAATTGAATTGCATGACGAGAATGGAACGATCCTAGGAGCTGTTCTAAGTGAAGGCAAACCCTTTGATATCAAACAAAATGATCTGATTGTGAAATCGATGAGGCTGAAACCTATCGCGGCAAAAGATCCATTAAACATTATTGCAAAACTCGAATTTACTTTTCAAAAAGGGACCGGCACTAAAATTTCAGAAGCGACGAGATGGATTCCGGTGAACACAACTATTGATCCTGTGACAGGGTTTGTGGCGACTTGCTCGATTGCTGGGGATTCTTTGATGACATTGAAAAGTCGCAACTGCGAGATCGGTAGTGATGGCTATGAACACTATGACGTTTCGACGGATAAGTGTGTTCTGAATGCGAATGTTTTCTGGCACCGAAGCTCTATGAATCCAAAGCAAATTCAATGTCCAGCGGGGAGCCGGCCCGCTGTTTCGATGTTTGATATGACTCCTGAAAATACAATATGTCATTCTGATGGCGGCAGGGGAGTGATTTTAAAAGCTCGCACCTATCAAAGCGGTTATATTTGGAATTCGGACGACGAAATTTCCTATATACCAAGTTATGATCGTGCAACGGCATCGTGTCTATTTACATACGTGGCGGCGGCGAACCCCAACGACTTTGTGCCAGAAATTAAATGTGTAGGGACGCCATGAAGAAAGGTTTTACTTTTGTAGAAATGGTGATCTCGGTCATGCTTGTTACGATGGCGGGCGTACTGATTTCATCGTTTGCTAAAGCGTTAATGGATTCTTTCAGTAAGATTGATAATACACAAGTGCTTCTGGATACGACTCAGCTTGTGCGTATGACTCTTGAAAAAAGTGGCCAATGCCGTTTGAATTTTATCGGTCTGCCGATGACCTTTCCGCAAACGCAAGATACTCAAGTCTCGAAAATTTCCGGCTATGATATAAAAACAAACACTCCGGCGAGTCCTCTTGTCAGCCATGGCCAAGTGATGAGTGGCGCGATTGTTCAGAGCTTAAGCTTGAGACCGCTTCATCAGATTGAAGGCGGTCTTATCATGGCGGAACTTCGTATGGATTTTCACCCGCAGGGTCTCCGTGATCCGGCAGATCAAAGCCAAAATATGATTCGCACAATCCCGATGGTCTTTCGAGTTCAAAGCGGCGCTGTGATAGACTGCTGGATTCGCAACGAAAAAACGAATATGGATGCCGATAATATTTGTCTGCAACTTACCGGCGGAATTTTAAACGCCTTTGATAAAGAGACGGGAAAATGCGGCTTAGCGAATGGGAAATGGATTCGTGGTGATTTGAATTCGGCGAGTTGTCCGTCGGGCGCTTACCTTCCCCCGTTAGCAAGCCCGACAGGAAATTGCTCTTCAGACGCTAACTTCAATGATGAAGCTGCCCAGGAGCCTGTGCACATGAACGATGGCAGTATCATCATGCTAGCGCGAGATCCTGTTCGCTATAATTTCGGCGGGCCCAATACCTGCCTGTGCGATTGGGCAGCGGATCTGTCTCCTGATGAATTAGCTGGCGCTCATTGCATGATCCTTTGTGTTGTTCCGTAGTGCCGTTCATTCCACTCTGACATGCTCTAAAAATATCATTCAGGTAGAGCAGGGTTTTTTGTTTATACTTTAGTCAAGAATTTCGCAGAACGTAATCACGAAACCTTGGCGGTATGTAAGATGAAAAATCAAAAGGGCTCGGCAATTTTATTGGCTATGCCTCTGATTCTGGCTCTCGGTGTAATGGCTGGCAGCTACATGATTTGGTACACTTCTCACGCTCGCCTGCAGATGCGCAATAAGGCTTATGAAAGATCCAGTGCTATTAGTATCAGTCTTAAAATGATTTACTCATCTCGAGCATCATGCAGAGACAACTTAGTGGCAAATGGGTTTGGCACTAGGCTTTCTGATTTAACCCGCCCGGGAGGCGTCAGTTTCATCCGGCCAGGCACCAATGGCGGAGTGGCGAACACGATTCTTATAACCTCCGGCAAAAGCTATGAAGAATTGCAAGTTTTGAAAGTCGAATTTTCTCCACCGCGAACTTTCTTTGCGGGTGAAACATCTTACTTATCCGATTTGCAAGTTTCTTATGAGAATCCAATCACTCAATCCGTACAGACATTCACAATGCCATTCTATTTTGTTGCTGATAGCGCGGGGAATTTAACGGATTGCTTGCTAACGGGCTATGTTCCAGTTGCGGGAACTTCCCAAGCTGCGCACTATCCAGTCACAACGGATGATCTGATTTGCACCCATACCCACAGTGCGGATTACATTTATCTGCCATACAATCAAACCTGCGCGCCACGTGGGGCGTCTGTTTCTCAGAATTAATTAAGCATGCGATCTGTTTTGAGACTTAATTTTGAAATAAAGAAAAATCTTCGTGAGCACTACGGTATACGGACTGGCGTAAGTCTAAATTTTCACTCGCAGAAATTTTGTGGCGCCCGTGGGGCAACATGGGCAGGGTCACTGCTATCATCGATTTCAAGTCACGGTAAGGCGCTCGCTAGTATTCATTGCAAGAATCGAATACTTCGCAAATTTGACAGTACTTCATTCAGACAACGATAATTTATAGAGGGGGGCTCTCTATGAAACGCTCAACGTGGTCGGTCTCGGGATTGGTGATTATCTTCACTTCTTTGGGGCTGATTTACAATGCATGTTCCACCAAGAATTTTGAAATCACAGATGCGCAAACCTCTCTCGATCTTGGCAGTCAATCGGGAAGTGATCCGACAATCACTCGATACATGATCACGAATGGAATTATCAAACTCACTCCGGCGGGAGTTGCAGCGGCTATTCCGTTTACCGGTAGAATCATGATGGTACGAGACACCCTCAAAGGCGTCACTGACGTGTATGTCCATGCGGCGGGATTAAGTGCTTCATCTGCCTATCCTGTGCATGTGCATGACCAAGCTTGTGCTGTCGGCGGTGGTGGACATTATTTGATTAATAAAGAACAGACAGCAACGTCTGAGATGAACGAAGTATGGCCGGCTCTTCAAACAGGTGTCGATGGCAGTGGGTCTGGTTTTAAGAGCGTGAACCATGTCGTTCGTCCTGAAGGGCAGTCGATTGTGATTCATGATCCGACGACGCCTGCGACACGCATAGCATGCGGAAGTTTCGTACCGCAGCTTTCGACTTCTTCGAAATCAGGCAGATTCGCTCTGCTTTCTGCAGGCGTGACTGCGAACTCAACCATTAACGGCAATGCGGTGATCATTCGTAATCCAACATCAAACCAAACTGTCGTGAAAGTAAAAGTCGCGGGTCTTGCTGCGAACACAAATTATCCTGCCCACGTGCATGGTCAATCTTGTGCGAATATGGATGGGGGAGCTCACTATAAGATGAACCCTGCTGTGACTGAGGTAACACCTTCAGTAGCTAATGAACTTTGGGTGCCACTCGCAGCCAATGCGACAGGCTTTGCAGAGTCTCGCATTGAAGTAGATCACGTTGCTGGAGCGGAGGCGCTCTCGATCGTCATTCATGATCCGGTGACTCCGGCAAATCGCTTGGCTTGCGTGGATCTCATCACCGACGGTGGCTTTGTTAGTACGGATGTTGGTTTGCAACGGGGAAGAAACGTCCTTGGCAGCGGCAAGCTTGAACGTAAAGCCAATGGGACTACAGTCGCTTCGGTGGCGCTCTCAGGTCTTTTGCCAAATACAGCTTACACGGGACATGTGCATGATCGTCCATGCCACATCTCAGGCGGCGGCGGTCACTACAAACTGGATTATAGCAATGCACTCGCAGTTGAAAGTAACGAGATCTGGATTCGCGTTATAACGGATGCGAGCGGTTCTGGTAGCGGCAGTACGATGAGCCAAGCGATAGCGCGGCCCGAAGCTCAGTCGATCGTGATTCACGATCCAACGGATGGCGGACGCATTGCTTGTATGGATCTCTACTAGTAGCGACTTTATCAGTCGCTACTTTGTCCAGACGTCATAGTGAGTATAATCAATCACGCCGCCATTAAGGCCCATACGGCGTTTTAAGAAAGATTGGATTTGATCCGAGAACACCCAGAAGTAAGGATTGTTTCGCGCAAGTCCCCAGCGACCCAGTGTCGCTTTCCAGCCCGTTTCATCTTGTGATCCACGCAAGCTTTGCGCGAAATTCTGAATATCGTTTTCATCCACGATGAAGAAGTAATTTGGATAGCTTGTCGCTAACTCTGGCAGAATCATCAAATCGTCATTCTCTGGAGTGCGCTGCTTGTCTTCAAACAGCAGAGAGCCTTCGCTGCGAAATTTCTTATTCTTCACCATCGTGTAGATCTGACGAACTTGTCCTTTGGATTGAACTACCAGCAAAGACGTGTCCGGCAGGTGTCGAACCCACGAGTTCGCGCCACTGGCATTCGGCACGGACAAAGTTGAAAGCGTGTATTCCACGGGATTTAAATTGGGTTTGCTCCAGAGCGCTGTCGGGAAGGTCATGCTTTTCCAGTTGATAGGATCTGGATAGCGCTGAACCATAAACGGCAGTCGCTCCGTCAAAATGCGCTGATACATTTGCGCGCGTGCGGCTTCAGGTTGAGAGGCTCCGTCAAGGCGAACTTGCGATGGATAGCTATTCGGAATTGGCTTATCGATGAGCTTCTTTTCAAGCGACGCCAGCAACGTCGGCGAGTACCAGTTTTTAACGATCGGAGGACGCAATTCTGGCGGAAAGAAATCCAAGAAGTTGTTTTCACCTTCCATACGAATCATGCCCATATAAACACGTGTATGAAGTTGGTGGGTGATATTTCCATAGACATCAAAGCCCACGACAAGATTATAAACTAAGCGTTCAAACAAGCCATAATCCAAAACATAAGCAGAGTGAGCGGCGTCTCCACGGGGTCCCTTGAGAACATAGGAGTTGTCGTTGTGACGAAGAACCGTCAGTACGCTATTTTCGTTTCTGCCATCGCCATTCCAAAGATTATTGAGCGAGAGCCCCTGTGGGTAGTTCTTCTTAATCGCTTCAGCGCGAAGCAAACGATACTGATTGCGAAGAGCAGGATATTTTTTGAAGTAGCCTGCAATGCCTGACAACTTACCGTCACTGCCTTGTTCAGCTGGGACGACGAGTAACTGCTTCGAAGCTTCGCGGAATTCAGGATCCTTTACTAATAGATCTGAAGCTGGGTCCATGAAGAACACATAGAATTGGTCATCGATGGAGTTTACGGCTTGTGTCCCGTTGCAAACAGGCCCTTTGATAAAAGTCGCAACATGGTATTGTGAATCTTCTAGTAAAAACTGGAAGCGCGCCTTTGTCGGAATCGCTTCAAAAGTCAGGAATGGATTTGCTGACTCTTTTGGGTCATAAGAAGGCATTCTTGAAACTTTCCATGGTTCTGAAAAGAAATTTCTTTTCATCCACTGGAGTTTTGCTTCGTTCATTAAGTAAGGCAGATGCGTTTTTTCTACGATCGTCTGCATGAGCGGCTTAAAGCAGTAGTAAAAATTCTCCGTTCCGGGCGGATCATTCGGTCGTCGTGTTGCAATTTCAGAGAGGCTTTCGGAGCAAGAAGTTTTACTGCGAATCAAGCGGAAGAATTGTTTTGGATCATTTGAGAAATGCACGTGGGCTAAGAACAAGTGTTCATACAGGTAGCGCGACACCAAACGTGATTCTGGAGATGTCTCATTCAGGAAAGTCTGCCATGAATTAATATTCTTCGATTCATCCGCAGTGATGTCTACCTGACTAGGAACAGAGCCAGGCGCACCTCTTTGAATCCAGCCTAAGAGCAACTGGCTTTCGTTGTCAGTCAAAGCCGGTAAGCCATATGGCATCGCGACGACTGGTTGGTCTGCGGTAGAGGCACAAACAGGCGCCATCTCCGATGGAGGAGGAAAATTCGCACCTTCGGCATGTTTTTCAAGAAGCGTTCTTGCGAATTGTCCAAGGTAAGGATTCGTTGGATTTACAACAGACGTGAAAGACTTCTGTCGCCAAGCTTGTTCAGAATCCGCATCGATATCTAAACGTGTGGGTTGAATAGAGGCCTTGCGAGAGGCATCGTAAACTTTTGCGAGCGTCGTTCCGCGCTCAAAACCAGAATAGCTAGTTAAGTTCAGCTGACAGGGAGCATTGTTGCACGAGTGACAGACGACGCAGCGATTGTCGAAAGTGCGTTGGATTTCAGAGGTCCGCGTATTTTGCTCAGGAAATGTGTTGGATGCGAGCGTCGTTTCTTGCGTGGGAACAGAATGATAATATGAATAGACGCCGAAAAGTGCGAAGACAGCAAATCCAATTGCTAACGAAGCTCGTTTCACAATTCCTCCATTGATAAATCTTAAAGATTTATCGGCTACTTAGAGGGTGAAATGGAGTCGAAACTGTCCCGCGCTGGAGGACGCGAAGAGGTCCTGGATCAATGTCCGGGGTTAGTTAGAAACCGTTGCCTCAGCGAGCTTGCGTTTGAGGATTTTTCCGCTATCGCCTTTAGGCAATTCGTTGAGGAAAACAAAAAACTTAGGAATTTTGAACTTCGCGAGGTTTTTAAGGCAGTGAACATGTAAGTCCTCGGCGGAAAGGTCTGGGCGGTCTTTTACGACAAATGCTTTACCGACCTCGCCCCATTTTTCATCCGGGACGCCAATCACAGCAACTTCGCGGACTCCTGGAAGAGTGCGGATCACTTGTTCTAGTTCTGGCGGGTAAACATTTTCTCCACCGCTGATGTACATGTCTTTCTTGCGGCCAACGACGTACACAAAACCTTCTTCATCACGACGAACGAGATCGCCGGTATGAAGCCAGCCATTTTTGATCGTTTCACGAGTGGCCTTTTCATTACGCCAGTAACCCGCCATGCACATCGGGCCTTTCAGCACCAATTCGCCGACTTCGTTTGCCGCGACTTCATTGCCGTCGTTATCAACGACGCGGATTTCAATATAGAAGTTAGGAAAGCCGATTGAGCCGATTTTTCTTAAGGCATCTTCTTCATTCAAAGAAAATACATTCGGGCCGAACTCGGTCAGTCCATAGCCCTGACGAACCGGAATACCTTTGTTATCCCAGATCTTAATCAATGGAATCGGCATCGGTTCGCCGCCGCAGATCGCGTAGCGAATGGCTGAGATATCAATATTCTCAAACAGCGGCGAGCGCGCCATCATATCCATTGTCGTAGGGACACCAAATAAGATCGTGGCTTTTTCACTCGAAGAAAGCTCGAGGATTTTGTCGCCGTCGAATTTTTTTAGAAGAACGATCGTACCGCCGCGATGAAGAATCGGAGTGGTCAAAACATTCCAGCCACCGGTGTGGAAGAATGGGAGGAAAATCACCGTGCAGTCGTTTTGCGACAGATTCAGTCGCATCGTTGTATTGATGGAGTTCCAGAAAATCATTTCGTGGGTCAGCACAGCCCCCTTCGGAGCCCCCGTGGTGCCGGATGTGTAAAGAATCATCACGGGGTCTGAAGGAGAACCCAAAAAGCTCTCGTCGAGTCGTTCATCAGAGGGGATCCTAGAACTTAACAAAGCTTTCTGGGTTATTTTTTTATTTTCAAATAACTGAGCAGCGAGATCCGCAAACGCTTCTTGATAAACAAGCAGAGCCGGTTCGCTGTCGCTCACGATGTGTTCCACCTCACGGTAAGTCAGGCGGAAGTTCACCGGAACTAAAATCGCGCCCAAGCGTTGGGCCGCGAAGAATAAAACCACATAGTCGAGATCGTTATGAGAGATCGCAGCAATGCGGTCATTTTTCTGAATGCCATATTGAGTGCGAAGCTCGTGGGCTTTTGCAAGAGATGCTTGATAGAGTTGGCTATAAGCTAAAGCGCGGCCAGTCTCGCCATCTTTAAGGGCGATTTTTCCGGGAGAATACTGATTCCAGCGCTTCAGCCAATCTAATTCCATGAGCATCCTCTACTATGTATTGTAGCCCCATTCAAGTGCGAGGGCTGCCATCGACATTCCTCCGCCAGAACCTAAAAGAACTACAAGGTCGCCCTTCTTCATTTTGTGATCATGAGCCGCATCCGCCAGAGCCATACCAATAGAAGCACTGCCGGTGTATCCGAAGCGATCCATAATATAGTGGGCCTTGTCGCGAGAAACCTCGAGACGATCCATTGTTTCGTAAATACTCTGAACGTTAAATTGTGTAATGAAGAAGTGAGAAACATCTTGGGGGCGCTTATCCATACGCTCGAGCAAAGTTTTCGTCAGGCGTGGCCAATGAATGCCATTTGTTTCAGGTGGAATGCGTTTCGGAAATGCCAAAAGGTGTTTCTTTGAATGCAAAACATCTTCGTTCACAGGAATCGCAGAACCACCGGCATAGATCCCCATGTAGTCATGGTATTGGCCGTCAGTATAAAGTTCGCTGGTGATAAAGCCCGCAGTGTCTTTCGCCGGCTGAAGAACCGCAGCACCAGCGCCGTCGGCGAACAACGAAGCAATCTTATAGTCATCGAAGTTAAGGTACTTACTCATTGCGTACGCGCCGACAACAAGGATGTTTTGATATTTAGAATCGCTCGCGATGTACTTGCTGGCGATATCGCAGCCGGTAACAAAGCCCGCGCAAGCAGTGTTGATGTCGAATGTGCCGGCCTTCGCTGCCCCCATGCGATATTGGACAACGGAAGCAGTTGAAGGAGAAAGATAATCAGGAGTGTCTGTTGACACAATAATAAGATCGAGATCTTTCGCAGTGATGCCGGCATTTTTCAGGGCTTCTTCAGCGGCAGGAATAATGAGGTCGGAGGTAGTTTGATCTGATTTCATCCAACGACGTTCGCGAATGTTTCTGTTTTCTGCGAGGAAAGTGCCGATGTCTTTCTTATAGAGATCATTGAAGTATTGATTTGTAACAACACGTTCAGGCGCATACATACCCGTGCCGGCAATCGTTGCTTTTCTCATAGAATTATTCCTTTCAAACCGAATCTTGTAAGACGATGTACAAATCTTTTTTTGACTTTGGCAAGAAGTAAAATCTAGAGCTTTTACTCAAAACGCAGAGTGAAAAAATCAAATTTGTTGACCGGGCATTTTGCCCGGGAGATATCAGCACTCATGACAAACTTAAGTTTTAACTTTAAAAATAAATCCGCGATCGTTACTGGAGGAGCTTCTGGTATCGGTTTTCAAATCACAAAATCTTTCCTCACCGCAGGCGCCAATGTCAGCGTGTGGGATTACTCCGACAATGCTCTTGCGCAAGCCAAAGCAGAGCTCGGTCAGTTCGCAAGTCAACTTCACTTCACTAAAGTAGATGTGGGTAACAGAGACTCTTGCGCACAAGCAGCGTCTTCTGTTCCTTGGGCTGTGGATATCTTGGTGAATAACGCCGGAATCACCCGCGACAAATCTTTTGCGAAGATGACGGGTGAAGAGTGGGATGCTGTGATCAACACAAACCTCACGGGTTTGTTCAATGTCACAAAATCTGTTTTTGAAAAATTCAATGCAGCGTCTGCTCATAAGCGCATCGTGAATATTTCGAGCGTCGTTGCGCTCTATGGAAATTTTGGTCAAACGAACTACGTCGCTGCCAAAGCGGGTGTTATTGGAATGACCAAAACATGGGGTAAAGAATTTGCGCGTAAAGGTTTTACAGTGAATGCGATTGCGCCTGGCTTTATCAAAACGGCCATGACACAAGCCATGCCGAAAGAAGTTTTGGAGCAAATGGCTGCAAAAGTTCCTTCGCAACGTATGGGTGAAGTCGATGACATCGCAAACACTGTTTTGTTCCTTTCTTCTGAACAAGCAACATACATCAACGGGACTGTGATCAGCGTTGATGGCGGTCTAGTGATCGGTTAACTCTGAGGGGAGTTTGATTATGAAAGTAGTGGTCGGTATTTTTTCGTTTCTATTAGTGTTGATGATTTCTGGTTTCGCATTCGCGACCAGCAATGCAGAAAACTTCAAAGGCGAGACTTTCAAAGGATTCATTAAAATCCGCGAGGGCCGCGAGCTCTTTGTAGATTACGTTAAACCTGAAGCCGGCCAGCCTACGCTGATCATTCTCAATGGCCTTACTTACAGTACTGTTCAATGGAATCGCTTCGTCGATGAAATTAGCAAACGCGGTGTGGGTCTTCTTCGTTATGACATGTTTGGAATGGGGCAGACTTTGTTGAAGTATGCTCCGGCGACAGAGATGATCTCTTATCAAGATCAAGCAGAAGACCTGAAAAAGCTTTTGACCGTGATGAAGTTGAAGGGTCCATATAACTTTGTGGGTCTTTCTTATGGCGGCGGCATTGGTCTCGCGTACTCCTTCGTTTACCCACAAGATATTAAGAACCTCATCTTAATGGCGCCCTACACGGAGCCACTCGAAGGACAATATAAATGGATCATGTCGCAGATCTGGGCGACTCGCCAAATCTATCCATACAATCCCGCATCTGATGATGAGCTCTATGATTACTTCTTGCATCAGATCGTGTACGCGACTTATCCGCAGGCAGAGCCTGTGGTGTTGCAGAACCCATTCATCCTTGAAGGTGTCTTCAGAATGGTTCAAGGCATTCGTAAGTTCCGTCCGGTGGATTTGACCAAACAAATTCCTGCGACAACTCACTTGATGATTGCGGAGTACGACCAATACATCCCACGCAACGTCCTTAATAACTTCTGGGACAAAGTTCCGGCAGCTTCAAAAGGAACTTGCGTGATCGTGAAAAACTCTGAACACAAAATTCCGGAGGCAATGCCGGCTTTTGCAGCGAAATGGGTTTACGACATTCTTCAAGGAACGAATCATGCCTCTTCTAAATGTCAATGATGGTACAGGCTTTCAGCTAAACTACGAGGTTCACCCGGGCCTCGTTCCCGAAACCACACTTTTCATCCACGGTAATTTGGCGTCCAATCGCTGGTGGCAGCCTTCTCATGAGTTTTGGCAGGCTCAAGCTCGCGCGAAAAACTATGCAGGGTCTTTGATTTATGCTGAATTCCGCGGTTGCGGTAAGAGCTCGGCTCCAAAAAATGATTCTGAAGTCGACATGCACCGTTTTGCGAACGACTTTATTGCTCTTGTTAAAGATCTCAATGTCGGTCCGGTTCACTTGGTGGGCCACTCCACGGGTGGTTTGATCGCAGCTTTGATGATGACGAAAGCTCCGGAGCTTTTCAAAAAGGCAGTCTTTTTGGACCCGGTAGGGGCGACAGGGGTTCAATTTGATAACTCGATGATCGCCGCGTTTGAGCAAATGAAAATTGATAGAGACCTCGTGGGCACGGTGATGCACTCGACGATCTGGCAGAATAATAAAGAGTCCGATTTCTTTAAAAATGTGGTGGTGGAGGATGCGTTCCATGCGGTGAAATCCGTAGGACACCTTGTGTTAAAGGCCCTTGATGGCCTCGATTCGCGCCAAACCATTGCTAAAATCACACACCCAGTCCTTGTTTTGCACGGGGAGCACGACAAACTCTTGCCCATGCAGGATTCCGAGGCGATGGCGGGCTTGATGAAAAATGCCCAATTTAAGGTCATTCACGGCCAGGGGCATTGCGCGAATGTCGAAGCGCCAGAAAAATTTGTCAGACTGGCGCAGGAGTTTTTGTTCTGAGAATTAGTCTCAGTCCAAAAGTGCCGACCAATAATACAACGCGATAAGACACCGTAAGGATTGGCATAAATTCTTGCGAGCACTTTCTTTTTACGCTAGTAATCAATGATACAAATGTGAAAACCAATTGATTACAAATCGTCCCTCTGGGGAGTGCAGTTCTATGTCTGAATCTAGAGATGAATACAATCGCGGTGGAATGAATGCCTTTATTTTCTCAATGGTGTTCGTTTGCTTATTTTTTATCTACATCGTTGCGATCCATCCGGGTGTGAACCTCGGTGAGAAAGTCGTTGATCCAAATGCAGTGGCTGCTGCTTCTGGCGAACCGGCTTTCGATATCACAACCGTGAAAGAGCCTTGGGTTAAGGACGATAAAGTTATTGCTTACGGCGCAAAACTCTTCGCTACGAACTGTGCTATGTGCCACGGTAACGAAGGTAAGGGTGATGGCCCTGCAGGACAAGGTTTGAACCCAAAACCACGTAATATGGTTGAAGGCAAATGGACTCAAGGCGGCGGCATGACCGATCACTTTAAAGTAGTTACTAACGGTATCCCAGGGTCTTCGATGGCGGCTTTCGGTCACTTCAAAGTTGCGGACCGTTGGGCTTTGGTTCAATTCATCGAATCTATCACTACAAACAAATCCAAAGATTCTCCTGAAAAGGTTGCAGAGTTCGCAAAAACTGCGAAATAGGGAAGCATGATGAAGCTCGGTCGTTGGAACACGCAGAAGAGAGTTCAAGGAGTCGCGGTGGCGGCTCTTTTTGCGCTTTTGTTTGCGCCAATGGCACATGCGTCTTACGAACCTAAACCGGCTGAAATGTTGGCGGGTGAACAGGCCAAAGAACTTCAAGGTGTTGGTATCGATGAAAAGATCGGTTCAAACATTGACCTGAATCTGACTTTTAAAGATGAAAACGGCGAAACTGTGACCCTGGCTAAATACATTAACGGTAGCCACATTCCCGTGATCATCAGCCCTGTCTATTATAGTTGCCCGGGTCTTTGCAATTTCCACCTTAACGGTCTGACTGATGCTTTGAAGCTGATGGACTGGAGCGTGGGCGATAAATTCAAAGTTGTTGCAATCAGCTTTGACGCTAAAGAAACTCCGGATCTCGCGCTCAAGAAAAAAGCCTCTTATATGAAAGTCTATGACCGCGCTGGAACAGAAGGCGGCTGGAGTTTCCTTACGGGCGACGAGGCAAATATTAAAGCTCTTACTTCTGCTGTCGGCTTCAAGTTTAAATGGAACGAAGAAGCCAAAGAGTGGGCTCACGCATCGGCGGCGATCGTGGTCACTCCAGACGGTAAAATCTCACGTTATTTGCCAGGGATCATGTTTGATCCTAAAGACGTGAAGCTTGCGATTAACGAAGCTTCAAACGGTAAAATGGGAACCTTTGTTGATAACTTGGTTCTTTATTGTTTTCAGTACAATCCGCATCAGAGCAAATACACCCTGTACGCTTTCAATATCATGAAGCTAGGCGGGGCGCTGATGGTTCTGGTGTTGGCTTTATGGTTATTGCCGATTTGGGTTCGCTCACGTAGAGCGGGTTCAAAAGTGGCGAGGAGTTGAGGTTTCATGATGTGGTTTAATTTAGCACAGGCACAGTCCTTTATGCCTACGGAAGGAACGAAGATTGCGACTCAAGTCGACAATCTCTATGCATTCCTTCTTTTGGCGAGTTTCGTATCGTGTGTCATCCTCATTGGTGGGATGGTCTACTTTGTATGGAAATACAGACGTAAGACAAACAACGATAAAACCGCCTATATCACTCACAATACATTCTTGGAGTTCTTGTGGTCATTCATTCCACTTGTGATCTTCTTGGGCGTATTCGGTTGGGGCTGGTATATTTACCATGATATGCGTTCTATGCCGACAGATGCGTTGGAAGTTCACGTATTTGGTAAGCAATGGGCTTGGGAATTCGAATATAAGTCAGGTGTTAAGACTGGTAACATGATCGTTGTTCCTGTGAACAAAGACGTGAAGCTCATCATGACTTCTAAAGATGTTATCCACAGCTTCTACATCCCATCTTTCCGTATCAAGCAAGACGTGGTTCCGGGCCGTTACACGGCTTTGTGGTTCAATGCTGATAAATTGGGTGAATTCCACGTGTTCTGCGCAGAATTCTGCGGAACTCAGCACTCTGGCATGTTGGCGACTTTGAAAGTTGTTCCACAAGCTGAATACGATGCTTGGTTGGAAGAAGAATCTCAGGTCGGTACTTTGCCATTGGCTAAACGTGGTGAAAAACTCTTCTCTGTGAAAGCCTGCGCATCTTGCCACTCTGTTGCTGATGCTTCTACTAAAGTAGGTCCTTCTCTTTGGAAAAAATTTGCTACCTCTGAGCATATCGAGGGTGAGCCGGATGTGAGCGTTGATGAAAACTACATTCGCGAATCTATCTTGAATCCAAATGCGAAGATCGTAAAAGGCTTCCCGAAAGGGGTTATGCCTACGTTCCAAGGTCAATTGAGCGAAACCGAGCTTAATGCACTCATCGAGTACATTAAGACGTTGAAATAAGGAGGGCACGATGGCAAATGCAGCAGCCCACGGTAGTGATAAAAATTATCTAAATGAAACCAGCGGTATTTGGTCTTGGTTAACAACTTTGGACCACAAACGTATCGGTATCATGTACTTCGTTACAGTTATGTTCTTCTTCTTGTTGGGTGGAATCATGGCTCTCTTGATCCGTTTGGAGTTGATGACTCCAGGCCCGACGATCATGACAGCTGACACTTACAATCAAGTCATGACTTACCACGGGGCCATCATGGTCTTCATGGTGATCATCCCGGGAATTCCGGCTATCTTAGGGAACTTCTTCCTGCCGATTCATATCGGTGCAAAGGACGTGGCCTTCCCGAAACTGAACCTTCTTTCTTGGTACTGCTTGATGGCGGGTGCTCTTCTAGCCTTCTCGACTCTGTTCACACACAAAATCGATACTGGTTGGACGTTCTACACTCCTTACTCTATTAAGACTGGAACTTCCGTTGTAACAATGGTGATCGCGGCCTTCATCATGGGTATGTCATCCATTTTGACAGGTTTGAACTTCATCGCGACTGTACATAAGCTCCGTGCTCCTGGCATGACGATGTACCGTATCCCACTCTTTGTTTGGGCGCTTTATTCAACAGCGATCCTTCAGGTTTTGGCGACTCCGGTTTTGGGTATCACGTTGTTGCTCCTTACTATGGAACGCACTTTCGGTGTTGGTATCTTTGATCCAGCATTGGGCGGTGACCCGGTCTTGTTCCAGCATTTCTTCTGGTTCTACTCGCATCCTGCGGTTTACATCATGATCTTGCCTGCAATGGGGATTGTGTCTGAAGTGATCGCGACGTTCTCTCGCAAGACAATCTTCGGTTACACAGCGATTGCATACTCTTCATTGGGTATTGCGGGCGTTTCCTTCTTCGTATGGGGCCATCACATGTTTGTGTCTGGTCAATCTGCGACAGCGGGTATCTTGTTCTCTTTCATCACGATGCTCGTAGGTGTTCCTACGGCGATCAAAATGTTCAACTGGATCGCAACTATGTACAAAGGCTCTGTGCAAATGCAGTCGCCAATGTTGTTCGCGTTGGGCTTCTTGTTCTTGTTCGCCATCGGTGGTGTGACAGGGATCATGTTGGCAGTTTTGCCAATCGACGTTCACTTCCATGATACTTACTTCGTTGTAGCCCATTTCCACTACGTAATGGTGGGTGGTACTTTGATGGCGATCATGGGGGGTTTCTACTACTGGTTCCCGAAAATGTTCGGAAAGATGTACAACGAAGTAACAGCTCGTTTGTCTTTCGTGTTCATCTTCATCGGGTTCAACGTGACGTTCTTCCCTCAATTCGTTTTGGGTGCGATGGGTATGCCACGTCGTTATTTCGACTACATTCCGGCGTATCATTCTTTGAACGCGATTTCGACTGTGGGATCTTGGTTGATCGCTACAGGTTTCTTGATTGGATTGTACACAATCATCAATGGTTTGACGAAAGGTGAGAAAGCTCCGATGAATCCTTGGGGAGGTAAAACTCTCGAGTGGACAACGGCATCTCCTCCGCCTCACTTCAACTTTGATGTAGAACCAGTTATTACAGCGGGGCCATATGAGTACAGATAGTCACTCAGCACACGGACACGAACATCATTTTGCTCATCACTTCAGAAGTGCTGAGCATGAGTACCTCACGAGCAAAGAAGGCATCTGGTTATTCATGGTAACTGAGATCCTCATGTTCGGTGGTCTTTTCGTTGGATATTCTATCTTCCATAACATCTATCCTGAGATGTTTGCTGAAGGTGCGAAGTCCCTCGATTGGAAGATGGGCTTCACGAACACTTTGGTTCTGATCTTCTCTTCTTTGACAATGGCTTTGGGTATCTACTTCTTGCAGAAGAACCAAGCGAAAAAAGCGGCGATGTCTTTGGCGATCACCATCCTTTGCGGTGCGATCTTCATGGTCATCAAGTACTTCGAATACACGCATAAGTTCCACTTGGGTCTTTTCCCGGGTCGTTTCTTGGACGTGGCGAAAGTCGGCGCTCAGCATGCGAACCTTGGTATGTACTTCGGTTTCTATTACTGCATGACGGGCCTTCACGGGATCCACGTTCTTTTGGGAATGGGTTTGATCTCTTGGGTTCTTTTCAGAACTGTTCGTGGCGACTTTAACTCGAACTATTATACAGCGGTTGAAGGTGTTGGTATCTTCTGGCACATCGTCGACTTGATCTGGATTTTCTTGTTCCCATTACTTTACTTGGTTGGATAGGAGAGGATTGCAATGGCAAATTCACATGACGACAGTCAGGGACATCACATCACTCCGTTTGCTACCTACTTGAAAGTTGCGGGCGCTTTGTTCGCTCTCACTTTCTTGACGGTCATTGCTCACCACTTTAACCAACAGTTGGGCGCTTTGGCGGCTCCGGTTGCGTTCTTGATCGCAACTGTAAAAGCAGTTTTGGTTATGTTGTGGTTCATGCACTTAAAATACGACAGTGTTATCAACCGTGTGATCTTCGGCGCAGGATTCTTCTTCTTGGCGTTGTTGCTTGCGTTTAGCGGTTTGGATATCTGGACACGTGTTGTAGAGACCAGCACGTTGTAAGCTGTGCTTCGTATTTACGCGGATCTTACTAAGTTTGGCATAGTCATCTTCGTCCTTCTTTCTGGACTGGCTGGCTATGCCACTAGCTTTCAAATTGAGACCGCATTCGACTGGCATCATTTTCTTAAGTTTGTTGCTGGTTTGTACTTCCTGAGCTCCGGCAGCTTGGCTTTAAACCAAGTTCAAGAATGGAAGCTCGATCAAAAAATGCCCCGCACATCGAAACGTCCGATCGCCGCTGGAAAACTAAAACCAGCTGCGGCGGGTATTTTGGCGTTTGCTTTGCTTTTCGTTGGTGTGAACTGGCTCTTCCAGACGTCGCCGACAGCAGGTTGGGTGGGATTGTTCACGGTGATTTTCTACAACGTGATCTACACGATGTACTTAAAACCGAAGTGGATCTATGCCGCCGTTCCGGGTGCAATCCCAGGAGCTTTACCAGTAACCATCGGTTATGCAGCCAACGCTGCAGATATTTTTAATTCTGAATCTGTGTATTTGTTCTTAATCATGTTCCTGTGGCAGATGCCGCACTTCTGGACTTTGGCGATCAAGTTCAAAGACGATTACGCCAAGGGCGGAGTTCCGGTTTTGCCGGCAGCCCTCGGAATGGATACAACTCTTTATCAAATTGGTTTGTACACAATCTTGTATGTGGCAGTGGCTTTAGCTTCGCCATGGTTTGTGCATTCAAGTTGGATTTATCTTTTGGTCTGCTTGCCGTTTGCTTTTAAGGTGATGCAGGAATTTATTCGTTTTTACCGCTCTAAAGGAACTGAGCGCTGGTTTGCGTTCTTCATGTGGACCAACATCAGCATGCTGGTCTTCCTTTTCGTTCCAGTCATCGACAAATGGAACTTCCTCTTCATCGGCCGTAACTAGGAAAAGGTACCAGGTCGCTTTTCCGGATCATCTTTTATATATGAGATTTGGTGGGTGGGTGTAGCTCCGCAGGTCTTTCTACATCCTGTAATCGGGGCTACTGCCCCGAACCCCGTAGAGCTCGGCCATCGTGGCCGACCTCCTAGTGTATTTTGGGGAAGAAAAGGGCTGTGGATGTTTTAAATCACACATGACTTTTTCTTTGAATCTATTAGTCTTTCAGTATGAGTAAATTAAATGTAGTTTTTATGACAATTTTATTGCCGCTGGTTGTGGGGTGCGACGGCTTTTATCGAGTGAGGAAGGATGTAGAGATTGCATCTATCCCAGAAAAAGCCTGTATCGAAGATTCGATAGCCGAGAGTTTCAAATTTGCTTCCGTTAGAAATTGTAAAATCGTTGGTGTGTCTGTTTGGTATGTCGCATTTGGCTTTAGCGAAATGGACCATCAGCATTACAGGGCAAAGATTGCTGAACATGTAACTGCTGATGGAAAGCGCTCTCTAGAAATGACTTCTTCAGGATTAACCTCACCCTTAACTAATGATGTCTACTTAGGCGTGAAAGCTCGTTTTGATACCTTAGAATCACTTCTTGAAAAGAAGTGTGGTGTAACCCTGAAACAAAGCGTTGAGGTCGAGGAAATGAATAAACGAATTTCGCAGACCCCTAACTGCTAGGGGCTACTTGATCTTCATTTCTTCGGGGCAGTCCGGCTGTCTGAATGGATGGGCTTTGGCGAAGGCTTCGAGTTTTTGACAGTTGTTGAAGACTTTTGTGATGGTTGCGTATTTTTCGGTGTTGGTTTTGAAGCGTTGGCAAGTGATGACCTGCGGGACGATGAAGACATCGGCCATTGTCACTTGGTCGCCGAAGCTGTAGGTGCCGGCGAATTGCTCGAGGTTTTTTTCAAGGGCATCGAGTCCGCGGTAGGCCCACTCTTGGAACCATTCTTCTTTTTGCTCTTGGTTGTAGCCTTTGGCTTTTTCTAGGTAGCTGAGAACTCTTAAGTTCCCCATCGGGTGCATGGATGAGTTTACGATTTCACAGACTTGGCGGACGCGGGCGCGAGTGTAGAGATCTTTGGGCAGAAGGGCTGGGTTTGGGTAAAGCTCTTCAAGATACTCGATGATTGCGTAGGAGTCTGGAATGACTTTTCCGTTGTGAATAAGTGAAGGTACTCCGCCGATCGGGTTTAGTTTTTTGTATTCAGGGCTTTGTTGTTCATTCTTGAGAAGGTTCACAGCCTTATATTCATAGTTGAGGCCCTTTAAGTTCATTGCGATACGGGCGCGGAAGGATGTCGAGCTACGAAAATAGTTGTGTAAAATAAATTCTGCCATAATCTGATAACACTACTAGATATCCAGCGAGTCAAAGGTGATTGCGATGATGAATGCACTGAATAGATCCACTCAGATCTTCACAAAACTGATGTACGTCAATGGCTCGGTACTTTTTTCCATGAGCTTGCAAAGACTGGTTTTGTTTCTAATCGTGGTACGTCATTGGCTTTTTGGTGCGGATGGACTGACGATTGCCATGAGCTTTATTACCGGGGCGCGATTTGATCTTTGCGTTTTGGGCTTCATGAATCTACCGGTTCTGTTCATTGTTTGGATTCTCAGTACAGATAAGGTTGCCAATAACACCAACAAACTTGTTCAATTCATTCGTCGTTGGATACTCTGGATATACTTTGGCGTGACTACTCTGATTATCCATGTTCTTGGTTTGCTGGATCTCATGTTCTTTACGGCGAATAGCCATCGTTGGACTTACTATGATTGGCAAGCTAGCGGTTTGGGTTTTGTCGGTAAAGTTGCGTCCGCGTGGGGTGGTTTGTTCACTTTTGGCGTTATTATGTTGTTCATTGTGCTGTGGCTTTTTCGCAGCATCTTTACATTGTATAAGGTTCAGCTCAATTCTGTGTCGCTCGAGAAACTGAAATTCAGTGAGTCGAAACTGGCTTTGGTCGTGATGGGCGTGCTCCTTCCGCTTTTTATTACAGCTCTGGCGGCTCGTGGGACTTGGACTGCGCATCATATTAACATTGAGCATTCAGAAGTCAGTGGTGTTCAGGCCCTGAATCAAATGACATTAAGCCCGGTATGGGCCTTTGATAAAAAGTTTTAAATTCATTCAAGTTATGAAAGAATGAGCCTCAAACGCTCCCTATTGGAGCAGAAGAGGTATCTATGTTTCAGAAGCTCGCAGTTTTTACAACAGCATTAGTGGCTCTTGTTTCTTTGAATGCATCCGCACAATTCATGGGCGTTGAGTTGGGTGTTCGCCAGCAATCTGCTGATGCGGTGGCAGCCGGTGTCTCTACCAGCACTGAGATGGCTTACCAATTTGGTTTGGTGGGCGCGTTCCCTATGACTGAGACTTTCTTGTTCCGCTCTGGCTTCTTGTACACACAAAGACCGGTGACTGCAAAGTCAGGTGGTACTACTTATAAATACACCTACAACTACTTTGACATCCCATTGACTGTTCTTTGGAAGATGAATGACTTCGGTGGAGTCTACGGCGGTGTGAATGTTGCTTTGGCAGCATCGGCTGATTGTGATAACTGTGCTACTTCGCCGTCTAAAAAGGGCGCAATGCCGGTTGTAATCGGGGGCTCTTTCAAATTCGCACCTAACTTCGGTGTTGATGTTTACTACGAAGCCATCGGTAAAATCGGTGAAGACTTCGAAAAAGGCTCTGCGGTTGGCGCGAACCTTTTGGTTACTTTTGACTAAGGATTAGATCATGAAGCTTGGTTCTCTAAAATCTACGAAATCTCTTGATGGGGAACTTGTTGTTGTCAGTCGTGATAACAAGAAAGCTGTAAAGGTTCCTCAGATTGCTCCTTCTCTGCGTGAGGCCGTTGAAAAATGGTCTCACGTTGAAGCTAGCCTGAAACAAGTTTCAGACGATCTGAATGCAGGAAAAGTTGCGGGCGCCTTTGATGTGAAAGAGTCGGATTTCCATTCGGCTCTTCCGCGCACTTGGCTCTTTGCCGATGGTTCTGCGTTCATTCATCATATCAAACTCGTTCGCATGGCTCGTAAGGCGGAGTTGCCTGCAACTTTGTCGACGGTTCCTTTGATGTATCAAGGGGAGTGCGGCGGGTTCTTGGCCCCGACGGAAGATATCCCGCAAGTGGATTTCTCGCACGGGACGGATTTCGAAGGTGAAGTCGGTGTGATCACGGACTTCGTTCCGATGAGCATTACTCCGGAAGAGGCGTTAAAGAAAATCCGCCTGTTTGTTTTGATCAATGACGTTTCTCTGCGTGGTTTGATTCCTGAAGAGTTGGCGCAGGGCTTTGGTTTCTTCCAAAGTAAGCCGGCATCAGCATTGTCGCCTTTTGCGGTGACAGCGGATGAGTTAGGCGAGGCTTGGAAAGACGGCCGTATTCACCTGCCACTTGAAGTGAATTACAATGGCGCGTTCTTTGGTAAAGCCAATGCGAAGGACATGTTTTTCCATTTTGGTCAGTTGATTGCGCACGCAGCGAAGACTCGTAACTTGGCGGCGGGCTCAGTGATCGGAAGCGGGACTGTCTCTAATGAAGATATGACGATGGGTTCTAGCTGCTTGGCTGAGAAACGCACGCTGGAGCAAATTCACGAAGGCAAGATCACAACGCCGTTCATGAAAGACGGGGATACCGTTGAAATGAAAATGAAGAATGCTCGCGGTGAAAATATCTTTGGAACGATCTTCCAAAAAGTTCGTTCAACGAAGAAGTAAGTTTTAAAGTATTAAGAGAGAAAAAGAGAAGCTCCTCTGGGATCCAGAGGAGCTTTTTCGTTTATGGTTTAAGTGGCTCGATCACGCCGCAAGCCCAACGGCCACCGGCATTACCAGTTGGTGGAGTTTTCATATCATCCGCTTTTTCATGAATAATTACTGCTTTGCCGATGATGCCTTCTGGGCCACCGAGTGCAACGCCGCTCAACTCGATGTTGAGTTTTGCTTTGCCTTTAGAGTCCGCAGTGATGTTACCCATATCGCCAGAGTGCTTTTCTGCCGCATCTGGAGCGCCATGAGCCTTGTGACCTGGATTGAAATGACCGCCAGCTGATGTGAAATCCGCAGCACTGCAATCGCCAGTTTCATGAATGTGGAAACCATGAGGGCCTGGCTTTAGGCCTTCGATCATAGCTTCGACTTTCACTTTGTCGCCTTCTTGAGTGAAATGCACGATGCCTTTCACTTTTTGTTTTTTAGCAGGCTTCAGCGTTGCCTGAGCCGACATTGGTGGTGGCGGCGGAGGCGGAGCTGGTGGCTCTGGTGGTGGCGGTGGTGGTTTACTTGCGCAAGCTGCGCAAAGGGCTACTGTGATGATGGATGTGTATAAAAGGTTTTTCATAAACAAAACGCTAGTACATTTATCCATCAAGCACAAGTGACATTCACACTACAAAGTGTAATGAAACTGCATTGGTAATTGCATATCCGGATGCAGGCTCTTTTTCACTGGGCAAGTTGCCGCCGTGTTTTCCAGTTTTTGTCTGTAAGTGTCTTCAATATTTTTCGGCATGAAAACATTGATTGTCAGTTTACCGATGCGGCGTGGATTCAAAACCATTTCTTTTTCAACCGTGGTGTAAGAACCTTTGAGGCTCACGCCATCTTTTTCAGCCATGATGGCCATCACCGTGAGAATGCAGCTGCCAGTTGCGGCTGCCACAAGGTCTGTAGGAGAGAATAACTCGCCTCGACCATTGTTATCCTTGGGTGCATCTGTTGCGATTGTAGATTGAGAAGGGCCGTGTTCGATTTCACAGTGTTTGTCGCCTTCGTACTTTGCAGTCACTTTTACCATAGAATTTCCTTAATTTTGGCGGTTCACGACTTTTGCTGAGTCTAGCTGGTCTTTACAGGATTCACAAGGCTCGATCATCATAAGAGTACGGGATTGTTGGGGAAGTTTGTGAAAAAGCTGCAGAAAATATTGCGTCAAAGCCGAGCTGTTTTACTCGCTCATCCATTTTTAGTGGCGACAACTTTTTTCCTTATAATATGGCTCGGTAACGCGTACATCGTTTATCTCTGTGAGCAAGGCGTTCAAGGTTCAAACATTACCAGCTATACAGATTCACTGTGGTGGGAAATTGTCACGATGCTCACTGTGGGGTACGGCGATCGTTATCCCGTCACTCAATGGGGCCGCGTTGCGGGCTCCGTCAGTATGTTTTCCGGTGTGGCGGCGACAGCTATCATCACTGCAAAAATTTCCTCAGTATTTTTAGAAATTGCACTCAGAGACAGGAGGGGACTCGTGGATAGCGATGCTCTCAAGAACCATTACATTATCTGCGGCTGGAAAAACGAAATGCACAGCCTTCTGACTCACATCTTGGATTCAAATCCAGGATTGCCTGCATCAAAAATTATTCTTGTGAATAACGTGGCAGATACAGACATCGAGTCTCTGCATGAGTTTCCGAAATTGAAAAATGTGAAGATCATTCACGGAGAATTCTTCTCGGCTGATGTGTTGAAACGTGCAGCTCCAGAGAAAGCGGCCAAGATTTTGATTTTGGCGGATGCGACTCCGAATGCTCGCGGTGGAATTCCGACGGTGACGGAGGCAGATGCTCGCACGATCATGACGGCGATGTCTTTGAATAACATCGCGAAGGGTGTGCCGGTCGCCGCAGAAATACTTGATGCGGATATGGCGCAATATCTGAAGCTTGCGCATGTGCATGAGATTATCTATAGCCGCGATTACTCTCGTTTGTTGCTGGCGATGGCTTCTACAGGTACGGGTCTCACAAATATTTTCCATGACCTTTTAAATCCGCATGGCGATTTTTCAATTGGCACGCGTGAGCTTCCTGACGAAGCCATGAATCAGTCTTACGGAAAATTGCGCGAGATCTTTCATGCGAAACATCCTGAGATGACTTTGCTAGGTGTGCTTGAAAACTCTGGCAATGGTCACAAAGCTAAGGAATTGGCTTTGCGTAAAGCGCAGCTGACTCCGAATGTGACTCAGCTTGTGAAGAACCTGCAAGGCGTGAAAGATCTTCGTTTCAATCGTCCGGTGTTTTCGCCGAAGGATGATTACGTGATTGGCGAAGGTGCTATGGCGATTGTTATTCGTAGCCGAGGTAATAATGAATCCATCGACGTCTAATGCTCCGTCTCATCATGTTTTGGCGAATGTGACTTTGTTTCAAGACATCAAGCACCTGCCCGAAGCCCTGAATGGCTTTGAGCGCATCATGAAGCCGGTGAAGTTCACCAAAGGCCACACGCTGATTCAGCAAGGCGATGCAGGTCATGAGTTCTTCGTTTTACTTCGCGGGCAAGTTAGTGTCGAGAAGCTGACGACAGAAGGTGATCGCTATAAGGTTGCTGTTTTGAATGGCGATCATCACGCCGCTTTCGGTGAAGGTGGTTTGATCGAAGGTGAAGCGCGTTCGGCGACTGTGACTTGTGACTCCGAAGTTGAATGCTTAGTGCTTCATCGTGAGGAGTTCAATCAGTTCGCAGTGGAACAGCCGCATTTTGCTTTACCAGTTGTGAAGCGTATTGCACTGATCCTGATGAATCGTCTGAATCAAACGAGCAACGATCTGATGTTGTTGCATAAAGCACTCATGAGCGAGATCCGCTCGAGCTAACTTCTTAAAACTGACGAAGTTTTTGACGAACTTCGACCGACGTCCAGGAAAAAACTCAACTCGAACCTCTCACGACCGATAAGAAAAGGGTATGAGAGGCTTCGTCGCAATGACACTTTTCATGGCGCTTTTCTTCGGCGTGGGTTCGGTGACTCACGCGAAGTCTTCTCGTTCAAAGACAACTCACTCACAGAGCAAGAAAACCAAAAAGAAAAAAGGTCAGCGCGGAACTGCTTCGTGGTACGGAGCGAATCACCAAGGTAAGCGCACCGCGAGCGGTGAGAAGTTTAATATGAATGCACTCACGGCGGCTCATAGAACTTTGCCGATGGGCTCGATGGTTAAAGTGAAAAGTCTCACGACTGGAAAAGCTGTCACTGTTCGAATCAATGATCGCGGTCCTTTTGCGAAAGGACGAATCATCGACGTATCAAAAGCAGCGGCACAGAAATTAGGTTTCATCAGTCGCGGCACTGACAAAGTTGAAATCACTGTTGTCTCCTCTCCGCGCAAACCTGCTTCAAGATAAAGCCCTTTTTACCCCGGCGCTTCGAAGTTTGTTTCTCTTTAGAAAAAAACGTAACCAACTTTTTTTGGAAACTAAATTAAGTCTAGTTCATGTCAAAGAAATTGTTTTTAAACTGTTTCCTAGAAATTCTGGGAGCGTAAGGAGAAAGTCTTATGCCCCATGAAGTGCTCGTGAGCTACGGCAGTTATATTGGAATGGCGTTGATGGGATTACCGATCATTCTTTTCCTATGCATGCTGTTCGTTCTTCGTCCGGTTGAGCTCAATCAGTTCGATTTTCAAAAGCGTATGCATCTATCATTCACATCAATGCAAGGGGAGCACAACTTCTTTAGCAAGCAGGGGCTTAAGAAACTAAAGACTTACCGTCGAATGTGGATAGTCTTGCTCATACTAATCGCCCTACGTATTGTTTTCGGTATTTGGTTGAGTGCAGTGGGGCCAGTGAAGTAGTCTTATTGTGTACATAATAAAACGAAACACGGCGATATGAAGAGCAAATCAGCTTTGTATATACGAGTCGCTCTAATACTGTTTGTTCCTTTAGTGGTAATTCTGGCAGAGCTTAAAGAAAAATACTTCAATCACACGGGCGACTGGGTTGCACTCATCTTCGCGGCGATAATTCCGGGATGTCTCTTCTACTTACTGTACTTACATGTCTTGAACTACAAATGTTCAAAGTGTGGTGGACGGTATTTCAGTAAGAATGTTTCTAAAATGGTCTTCGGCGATAACCGGGTTTGTGTTAGCTGTAAGCAGTAGAAATATTATTTTTAAAAGATAATATTTAATCAATGTTATATTTCTTAAATTTTAGAACACATAAAACACTAAAGAAAAATTTTAGCTAGAAAATATTTCGGATTTCTGTAGTGTTTCAGAAAAAAATAGGAATGGGCAACAAGTAAAATAATTTTTACTGGGTCCAGAATTTTATTGATCTATCTAGTTCAACTATAGGTATTAGCTTATCAGAAAATTATTTTCGATGGCGATGTTGAATACATAGAAACATCAGCAATTCGCATAGTTAACTATTGCGACTATTCCTCAATTAAGCCTCATCATTTTTTGCTGTTTTATTTATTAAACAATTTGTATTTAAATATTAAATTGACTTAGTTTATACGATCGAAAACCATTTTATAAATTTTTAAAATGAATCTGGAGACTCTATGAAAAAGCTTTTACTACTTTTCAGCGGTATATTTTTGAGCGCGCTTGCATATGGAAGCTCCTGCCCGACCGTGCCTATGGAATGTGGATCCACTCAAGATGTCAATGATAGAGCCACCCTCCAAAGTAGTTGCCCTCCAGGACAACCATTTATAACTATGGGTTTTGTCTGCTCTGATGGAGCTCACACTTTGTTTTCTGATCTTTGTATTGCTCCCGCATTTTGGTTTCGCAATTGTCAAATCACGGCCGATTCAAGTCGGGTAGGAAGCGGTCGACCGGGATCTCCTCCAGGTAGCGGGGGAAATGGGGGACAATGCCCAGCCACTGGAAAAGGATCTGTGATCAATATTGATGCACAGACATTTGTTGAGTCTATTCCGATAGTCGGTACGAACTGGAGTTTAACTTATGATTCCCAAAGAACACTAGGCTACAAGCAGGGTCGCAGTATTAATGTCGCTGTACTTGGCACAGCTCCACCAACTAGTCTTACTTCTGTAGACGTGGAATTGAATTTCGCTGGTCGCACAGAAAATTTCAGTCTCACACCAGTCGATAATCTTAATTTCAACTACACTTGGAATCACTTAGATAGTAGTTCAAACGCGGTTTTGAATGCTATTCCAATTACCTACAAAGCAAAATATAAAAATGGCACGGCATTTGAACTTGAGGATCAAAGATCTCTGACAATAGGAACATTTCTTCCATCAAGAATTTGCATGGCGGGTTGGAATATTACTCCAGTTCATTTTTTGGATGTTGCTTCAAAAAGAGTTTGGTTTGGAACCGGAACCTTTAAAAATACAGATTATAAGACATTACCTACTGGCGAATATGCTGTGCTTAGCCCAGATGAAAAGGAAGGTTATATATTTGATATTCATGGACGTCATTTGGAAACTCGCGCCGCACTTACTGGCCAAGCCTTATTGACAATGACTTATGATTCAAATGATTGCTTAACAAAAATCACCGATGCATTTGGCAACGAAACAACTATAAATCGTAGCAGTGGAGCGATTACTGGAATTACTAGTCCTTATGGGAAAAACACCGCGATTACTTTAGATACGAATGGTTTCATTGCTTCAGTTACAAATCCAGCTAGTGAAATCTACAATATGACATATGGATCAACCGGACTCATGGCTACGTTTCAGAAACCTGGGGGCCAAACAACAACGTTTACCTATGACTCCGACGGAAATTTAATAAAAGAACTTGGAGCGTTTGGTAATTTTTGGGAACTCGTTAGAAATGTTAGTTTGGCAAATAAGCCATTAGTTAAAACTTCCCAGATGGGAAGATCGACTTCCTACGATGTTGTCTATAATCCTGAGACGAATGAAACCACAAGAACCGAGTACTTGCCGACAGGTGAAACTCAATCTTATATAAGCTCAAATACTAAACAAGCGTATTATCCACCAGTTCTATACACGAGTGACTATCGTTTATTTTCATCCGATCCTATTTGGGGAGATGCCGGTAAATATGCGAATTGGATCAGTCAAAATTGGGGCGGGAATACTGAGTCCACTACTATTTCACGGCAAGCGACATTATTTACGTCCGGAGATCCATTCACAGTAAGTACAAGAACGGAAACTGTTGCAAGAGGAGCAAGTGGCGCTTCGGTAATTACAAAATCTTATGACGGGACAAATAAAGAAACTACAACTTCAACTACTGAAGGGACTACTTTTAAAGAGAAAATTGATAACTATGGAAGAACCATACAAGGACAATTAGGAACTGATACTCCTTGGGAAATCTCATTTGATGCTTACGGTAGAATCAGCTACTTTAAGCAAGGTACCAATAAGCGAACTGACTTTATCTACAACACTGATGGCACAATCCAAAAAATAAAAAATGCTCTAAATCAAGAAACTCTTTATGGGTATGATCTAGCTGGAAGAGTTACTTCAATCACGAAACCAGATCTTACGGTTACCGCAATTGAGTATGATCAAAATGGAAATGTTACCGGAATCACGCCCTCAAGTAAGCCAAAGCATGTCTTTGAATATAATCTACTCGAAAGGGTTTCTAAATATGCTCCACCGAACTTATCTTTTACTCCGAAAGACACAACCTATACCTACAATCTTGATAAGCAGTTTTCGACAATTACTCGACCGGACGGAAAAGTTGCAACTTATACCTATAATGCAACAAGTGGGCTTTTGACTTCAATTGCCAGCCCAGCAGGACCAACAAATCTTGTCTATTACGCGAATTCTAAGCGGTTAAATATTATTGGTAATGCTTATGGCATTAGAGATGTTTTACAATATTCTGGTGAGAGACTTGCGAGCGATGAGCAAAGAAGGAAATCCGACGATTACGTATTTGGCCGCGTAAATTGGTATTTTGATAATACTTATATTGATATGCCAAGCACCCGAGTTGTCAAAGGTAACGCTTCGACCACGACAACTCTAAATTATTATTACAACCTTGATGTAAAACTTAATAGATTAAGTGATCTCTATCTTTATTATACTTACCCAAGCGGTCGTCTATCCACGACTAAGCTCGACAATGTCTACGATGCTAGGACGTATGATGTAAATGGTGCTCTTGCAACGTATACAGCAAAGTATATTGATCCTAATACAAGTGTCGAAACAGTTTTGTATTCTTATTCTTTATCAAGGGACGTTCTTGGCCGTATTAGCCAAAAAGTGGAATCTATTGGAGGCACCACAGACACTTGGGACTATCAGTATGATACTCAAGAACGATTGTCAGAAATTAAAAAGAATTCCGTCGTTTATTCTAGTTACAACTACGATGGTAGCGGCAATAGAACATCCGGCCAAACTGCCGGCGTTGCCTTTACAGCAACTTTTGACGATCAGGATAGGTTATTAACTTATAATTCTAGAGTTTATTCATACAATAAAAACGGAGATCTTTCCCAGATTCAATGGAATACTACCGACACGACATCTTATAGTTACGATGTTTTTGGAAACCTTGATCAGTTCACTGATACTGCGGGAACGGTGCATGACTATATTGTGGATCCATTTAACAGAAGAGTCGGTAAGAAAATTGGCACGTCTAACGTAAACTTCAGATATATTTATGAAGATAAGTATAGAATTGCGGCCCAACTTACAGGCCCTGGCGTAATCCAAAAGGTTTTTGCATTTGCTACGCCTGGCAATGCTGCTGACTACATGATTTCAGGTGGGGTTAGATATAGAATTTTTAAAGACCATCTTGGTTCACCTCGCCTAGTCGTAAGGTCTTCAGATGGCGTAATTCAACAGAGAATGGACTATGATGAATGGGGTAAAGTAACAAATGATACAAATCCGGGCCTACAACCATTTGGATTTGCCGGCGGAGTTTATGATCAAACTTCGAAGCTAGTTCGCTTTGGATTTCGTGATTATGATCCTGATTCTGGGCGATGGACATCGAAAGATCCGATTCTGTTTGGAGGTGGTCAGGCAAATCTTTACGGCTATGTCGCTAACGATCCTATTAACGGACTTGATCCCTCGGGCCTGAGCGATATAAACCTTTTCCCACCAGCGGAAAGAATTCACAGCTCCGATTTTAATATAACACCAACGCCCTATGGCTTTTCAGTCGGGGGCCATGGCAACCAAGCTAGCATGTATGGCCCTAATGGCAGCCCTTTGAGCGCTCAGCAAGTGGCTCAAATGATTCAAAACAGTCCTGGTTACGTAGGTCAATCGGTGCAGTTAAATTCATGCTCGACAGGAGGCTCAGCGGGGCCTGGAAAAACTAACTTTGCACAGCAACTGTCAAATATTCTAGGGGTATCAGTCACGGCACCTGACGATATATTGGGCATTTATACAACTGGAGATTTAACGGTCTTTGGATCAGGAAAATGGAATGTGTTTCAACCGAGTCCAGTTCCGTTTAAGTGATTATTTAGGTAAACTTAATAAGAGAAAAGTGGAAGAGGGAGAAAATGACAAAGAAAATATTGATATTTTGTGCTGCGATGATGTTGGGTGCATGTGTTAAAGCTTCAACGTCTGAAAACAAAAAGGATCAAACCAGCATGAGCAGTTCTAAAGTGGAATCTAACGCCAAAGAAGATTTTGAGGCAGTACTTTCGGGGAAAAAACCAATCCATGCGATTCCAGATCCCAAAAAACCTGATCTTTCTGACGGTGGAACAACTTTTTATGTTGGAGAAGGATATACTCTTACGGTTAAGTCTACACTAGACGAAAAAAAAGGGGTGAAAGGATACATGTATGGTCCAATCATCATTTTTGAGAATATCAAGACTAACGGTAAAGCGAAAGAAATGTCGAATGTTCGATTTTACTCAACGGAAGAGCTAAGAAAAATAAGAGGCTATTAATTTTTTACTCTAAATTCTCTCATTCTATTAAATCTTTAAAAATTGCACATTGCGGAATAAAAAAACCCACGCCTCATCAGCGTGGGTTTTGTTTTTCAACCGTACTCAGTCTTAGTTTTGTACTGTGACTGTGTAGTGTTGGCTTTCGGTGTTGAGGTCCATTGAGTTGGACTTCAAGCGGCCGACCATCCAGATTTCGTATTTGCCGTTTGGTACGAGGTTGGTTCTCCAGCCTGTTACCATGCTTGGCAATACAACGTTGCTTACGCGAGTTGTTTCTTTGCCTGAAGCATCTTTAAAGTGGAACTCCAGAGAACTCATAGGGACGCTGCTTGATTGTGTCGTGATTGCGAACTCGATGCGATCGCTCACGGGACGGCTCAAGTCGGTCTTACCTTTGAATGACAAGCTCAATGTTGGAGCTTTGTTCACCACATAGAAGAACTGACGAGTTGATGTCCCCAAGTTGTCGCCGTGTGCATTCGTAGCAACTGCTTGGATTTCGTAACGGCCGTCAGCCAATTTCATGCTGTCGAAGTTTGCTGTGCAGTTTGCACCTGTGCATGAAGAAGCCCATACTGCAGATTTGTTACCCGGCCCATAGACAGCGAAGTTTACTGCGTCTGTGGCTTGGATCGTTGATTCTGCCTGGAAGTTCGTAGCACCCGTTACATAAGTGTAATCGCGTGGGCTCAACATAGAAACCGCGCCACCCATTGCCGGAACGTCGAAGCCCCAAGTCGAGCTACCAACTCCTGAAGAATCAGAGTAAGCAACGTGACCGAAACCGCCCTCACCCCAGTCTTCGCCCCAACTGTTGCGGATGATGAATGATTGAGTAGTGTCGTCGTAACCGATGATAGAGATCGCATGACCGCCCAAGTATTCGCCGGTTGTGTGCTTGTAAACGCCACCAGCGTAAGACATGAAGTCAGCGTAGACTGACAAAGAGGTCATTACAGGTCCGTGTTGAAGAGCTCTCTTCACAGAGTCTACGTTTTTCGCGTAGCTTGTCGGAGTCGTGTAGTTAGAAATTTTGTAAGTGCGTTGTGCAACATCCGCGCAAGCAGAGTTACAAGCAACGTCTTCACCAGTTGCGCCAGAAAGATAAGGCATGCAAGCCTCATCTGTGACGCCGCTTCTCAATAGCTGACGAGCTGCTGATTCTGGCATCCAACCATAGTTACAAGCCCCGCCACCGCAAGAGAACAGGTGAGATGGTGACAAACGAATGTTCAGGTTCGGCAACAAAGAAGAAATATTCAATTGTGTTTCAAGGACCCCGATAGCGGCAAAAGCGACGCAGCTTCCACAGCTTCCTTGATTCAAAATTGGTGATACCCAGTTGCGACCGTCTTTATTTCTCCAGTCCAAAGTGGCAGGCAAGACGTCTTGCGTGTTCATTTGTTGTGGCACAACGAACTCGACGTCCACCGCCGGAGCTTGTTGCAAACCCATCATTCTTTTCACTTCAGCCTTCGGCAATTGAGTGAGCCAATTGTCTTTTGCCACCCAAGTCGCGTTTTGCTTTTTCAAAGTTTGATTCAAGTTTGTCACGTTGATGACAGACTCCGCCCAGCTCGTGGACGTTGCCAAAATAATCCACAGCAGTGGACTTAACATAGTAGTTTTCATGATGATTCCCCCTCCGATGCTGATCATCCTGCCGCTGATAGAGAGAGCCAAGCGCGGATGCCAGTTCCAAATTAGAACTGGACCAACGTCTTGTGTCTACAGAAAAACTGTGGAATGGCAATTAAGGTTGAGCTTTTGGAGCGCGATGAGCGGCGAAGATAATTCCTGAAATCACAGTAATGATGGAAGCCGCTACATAAGGTGCGCCGGGGAAGGGGCTTTCAATTCCCGTCGCTGTTAAACGCGCAAACAACTCTGTGTAAAGGAGTGGACCTAAGATGGCGGTAAGACTGATTAAAGCAACCAGTGTTCCCTGAAGTTCACCTTGTTCCTGCGATGGGGTTTCGCGGGAAATCAGCGACTGGAGTGCCGGTCCGGCGATACCTGCAATTGCCGATGGTACCAAGATTGCGTACATCATCCAGCTCTCTGTTGCATACGCGTAGCCTGCGTACGCGACAGCGCTGACCACAATGGCAACAAAAACGGAACGCCACTCGCCCAGCTTTGGAATCAAAATGCGAGTCAGGCCCCCTTGAACAATCGCGGTGGCAATCCCCACCACCGAAAGAGAAATACCGATATCCGTCGGTGACCATTTAAATTTATATTCGGTGAAAAGCGCCCAGCTGGCCGGATGCACCTGGCCCGCAAAATAAAGAAGGAAGTTCACCCAAATCAGCGCCAAAATCGGCGAAGGCTTCAAAATTTTTACGAGGGACTTCAGGGGATTCAACTTTGTAAGGTCGACTTTGCGTCGAAGTTCTTTTGGCAAGGACTCCGGCAAGATGAAAACACCAAAGACGAAATTTAAAAGATTCAAAGCCGCCGCGGCCAAGAAAGGGTACTGATGGCCCATCGAACCTGTGAAGCCACCGATGGCGGGACCGACGATAAATCCAAAACCAAACGCAGCGCCAATCAAACCGAAATTCGCCGCACGATTATTGTCATCACTGATATCCGCCATGTAAGCAGTTGCCACCGTCATGCTGGCACCGGTAAGACCCGCAATCACACGCCCAATGAAAAGGATCGAAAGATTTGGCGCGAACGCCATCAGAATATAATCAAGAACGGCGCCGATGAGGGAAACCAGCAAAACCGGGCGACGGCCGAAGCGGTCTGAAAGTGCACCCAGAACTGGAGATGCCACAAACTGCATCAACGCGTAGACGGAAATAAAATATCCGTAGTAGTGGCTGACAAAGCTTGGATCATCGGAAAAACGGCGGATTAAATCCGGCAAAACAGGAATCAAAATACCTATTCCTAGTGAATCTAAAAAGATGGTGGCAAAAATAAACTGTACGCTGGCTTTTTTCTTATTCATCAATTGCTGAGGTTAGTGCAAAACAGTTGTTGTTGCAAAGAACCTTTGTGATAGGTGGCCGGAAAGGTCCTGTTGGAGCCAGTCAGCGACATTTGCGAATCCACCCGAACTTCTTTGGAATACCAAATCTGTACATAGAACTGCTGTTCTATAAAGGGAATTTGGTAAACCAGAACAGGAGTGCTTTCAATAGAAACTAAATTGTCTAAGAGATCAATTTTGCCGGCACGTTGCCCCAGTTGCGTATCAAAGTAGTCCTTCATGCGCACACTTTGAGTCGTCACGAAATTATTCTGAAAACTGCATTCATAGACGGAGCTTGTGAGCTGCTGAGCCACTGCCGTCGTACTAAGAAGGGCGAAAAAAAAGAATGCAGAGAAAAGTCTCATGCATTCTTATCGCGGTTTAAAAGGCCCGACTTAATGGCCGGGTCCTTGCCTATAGACTAGTTTAGCGGGAAAAAATCTTATAGTCGGCCGAGAACTTCCCTGGGCCGTTCAGCATGATGAAAAGGCTAAGAACACAGTAGACCAAAGCCAGCTCATAGGTTGGCGGTGTTCCTACAAAAGCATCGCCACGACCCATATGAGTCGAAGCGGCCACTGCCATTGTGAAGAACATTCCCAAAGATGCAAGTGGAGTCAAAAGACCTAAAATCCAAGCGAGACCTCCGCCAAATTCCGAGAGCGCAGCAAGTCCTTGGAAGATTCCCGGTACCGGAGCATCAGGGCCCATCCAGCTAAAAGGGTTTTGAATTTTCATCCAGCCATGCATCATCATGGCTAAGCCAACGACGAGACGGACAATGAGAATAGTCCAAGAGTAAGTATTCCCTTTTTTGAGGGCGACAGAATATTTCGCGATGAGTGATTTCATATTTTGCTCCTTGTTGTTTGTTACTTCAAATTTGGCTCGAATACTTTCCAAAAGCCATCAAAATCCTCAATGAAAGGCAGATGACCGACGTTCTTGATTTCAATCAGTGTTGCCTTTGGAATCATCTTCGCCACTTGGCGGCCCAGCTTTGGATAATCGCCCATTTTCTTTTTCATTCCCTCAGGCGCCCATGCTCTGCCGATAGCGGTGCGGTCTTTTTGTCCAACCACTAGCACTGTAGGCTGCTTGAGATTCTTAAACTCATAAACGACCGGCTGAGTGAAAATCATGTCTGAAGTCAGGGCAGAGTTCCATGCGATCAGGGGATAGTCGGGTCCTTCCATCCAACCGCGAGGCACTTCAACCCATTTGTCATACTCGGGCCTCCAAGAGCCGCCGTAATAATTTTCTTGCTGATAGGCTTTGGCTTTCTCGGGGGTGCTTGCGAGCTCTGATTTATAATTTTCATCAATCGTGCGATAGCTCGTCATGGTTTTCCAGTCCTCAAGTCCAATCGGATTAACCAAATACAAACGAGTGACTTTCTCTGGATGCATGAGGCTTAAGCGAGTTGCGACCATCCCACCCATCGAGTGTCCGAAAACGCGATACTTGTGAATGCCGAGACTTTCCATCAGCGCATCTGTATTCGTAGCCAGAGCTTGGAAAGAATATTGGAAGCTCTTTGGTTTTGTTGATTTGCCAAAGCCGATCTGATCGGGAATGATCACCCGGAAATTCTTTGCCACAAGGGCATTAGCGAGCTGAGCAAAGTAAGCGCCGGTGAAGTTCTTCCCATGGAGTAGGACAATGGTGTCTTGCGCTGCTTGAGCGGGTTTCAGGTCCATGTAGGCCATTTTTAAATCTTGTCCCTGAGCGTTCAATTTGAAGTATTCCACCGGGAACGGATAGGCATAATTACTCAGTTCTGCGTCGAAACCTTTTTGTGGTGAAATGGGTATTTTTGTCTCAACAGCCTTGTGCGAGCAGGCGAGAATCAGAGAGAGAAATGCGAAGAAGAGCCCCAAGCGAATCATAAAATCTCCTTTGACTTTCAGAGGTGAAACCTGGTTATCTTTTTAGCATGGAAAAACAATACTTGTCAGGCTTTGGAAATCACTTTTCGTCAGAGGCACGCCCTCATGCATTGCCACTAAATCAAAACTCTCCGCAGGTTGCACCGCAGGGACTTTATGCTGAACAACTGAGTGGCACGGCCTTCACCGCACCACGTGCTCACAATTTGGCAAGCTGGCTTTATCGTATTCGTCCTTCTGTTATGCACAAACCCTTTGTGCCGATGAAAGAGCTGACTGAGAAGACTCTTTTCAAGCCAAAACACATTAATCCAAATCAAATGCGTTGGAATCCGCTTCCACTTCCTGCAGCTCCGCAAGATTTCGTTGAAAGCTTGCGCACTGTTTGCGGCATCGGTTCTGCTATTGAGCAAAGAGGTCTGCATATTCACCTCTATGCATTCAATAAAGTGATGGGTTCTCGTTACTTCATGGATGCCGATGGTGACATGATGTTTGTGCTGCAGTCGGGATCTATTCAGGTGAAAACTGAAATGGGGATCATCGATGCGGAACCGGGCGAGATCGTGGTTGTTCCACGCGGTGTGAAGTTTCAAGTAAATCCATTGTCATCTGTTTGCCGTGGTTATGTCGGTGAAAACTTTGGTGCGCCTTTCCGTTTGCCGGATTTGGGCCCGATCGGTGCTAATGGTCTTGCACATCCTCGTCACTTTGAAACTCCGCACGCGGCCTTCGAAGATATCGAAGCTAAGATCGAGTTGATCGGTAAGTTCTCTGATCAGCTATGGAGTGCAGAGATGAATCACTCACCACTCGATGTTGTTGCTTGGCACGGGAACTATGTTCCATTCAAGTACGATCTTCGTAAATTCAACACCATCAACACTGTGAGCTTTGACCATCCGGATCCTTCGATCTTTACAGTTCTGACTTCACCAAGTGATACGCTTGGAACTGCGAACGTGGATTTTGTGATCTTCCCGCCACGTTGGATGGTGGGTGAACACACCTTCCGTCCGCCGTACTTCCATCGTAATTGCATGAGCGAGTACATGGGTCTGATCTATGGCGTGTACGACGCAAAGACCAGCGGTGGCTTTGTTCCTGGTGGAGGCAGCTTACATAACTTCTATTCAGCTCACGGACCTGATGCTGATACGTTTGAAAAAGCGAGCAGCGCAGACTTGAAGCCGCACAAACTTGAAAACACTTTGGCGTTCATGTTTGAAAGCCGTGCTCCTTATATGCTGACAGACTTTGCTATGCAGAAGGATTTCCTCCAAGAGGATTATCAAGACTGCTGGCAGGGTTTTAAAAAGAACTTCAAGTAATGTTAGCCTTTGAAACCGGAGACTCTCAGCAAAAGTATCTTTTGCAGGTTCATCAGTTCGCTACGGACTTCAGTGAGCCTGCGGAGTCTTTTCTGAATTTGGAAGAGATCACTTACGTCGGCACACTCAGTAATGAAAAGCGCAAAAATGAATACCTGCAGACACGCTTTGTGCTCAAGAATCTTTTAGCGAAGTATATGGGATTAAGTCCCAATGTCATTCAATTCAAAAAGGTCGGTGAGGGCAAGCCGGTTCTGATGAATCCCACTGTACACCTTGATTTCAATATCTCCCACAGTGCTGAATACTTCGCGATCGCCCTCACTGAAAAAGGTGAGGTCGGTGTTGATATTGAGCAAATTCGCCAACCTCAGCATCTGACTCAGATCGCGGAGAAGTTCTTTTCGCCACCTGAAACAGATTTGATTAAACAAGAAGCGGATCCGGCAAAGCAAACCGAGATCTTCGCCAAGTTCTGGTCCGGCAAAGAGGCCCTTGTCAAAACTGTTGGCGGTGGTGTCTTTAAGAATGTTCACGAAGTTTTGGTCGATGAGACCAGCTGGAAAATAAAAAGGCTTCCGTTGGAATTCGGAAGCCTTTCAGATTGGGATCTACAGTTTTTTGAAGCTGTTCCCGGTTACACTTGCAGTGTCGCTTTTAAGTCTAGTGTAAGTTCTTAAGCTTATCGGTTACTTTGTTACCGATTGCCATAATCTTTTCGCCTTCTTCAGTGTGAGAGCAACCAACATGTGATGGTGCTGCGCCAGCAAGAAGAACACCGCCCTGAGAATTATCATCGTAAGGGAAGCGAGCTTTCAAAGTCGCAATAGTCGCTTTACGTTTAGCAATGCTTGCTTTCAAGTCTGTCATTGCAGCTCTTTCAGCAGTTGCAGAAGACGGCAAGTAGATCAGCATTTTGTCAGCGACATCGCTTACGTTTTCATACATTTTAAGAGCTTTTTTAGCACTCTCGTAAATGTACCAATTGCCTTCTTCAGTTGGCACGTATTTCAGAACGCCAGCTGCAGAAGCATCTTTCAAAGTTGCTTCGATCGTGATCTCTTCAAGGAAGTAGTGCAGAAGCAAGTTGTCTTGAGCATTTGCGAATCTTGCGAACGGCAAAGCGATCTTTTGGTATTTTTCAAACATACCCAAAGATTTATCTGAATCAATATCATCAACGATAGTTGCAGAAATCGAATATTCCGCTCTCATTGCTTCATCGCTGTAACCTGTTTCAACCGCACGAAGCATGAACAAGTGATGCATGAATTCGTGAACAAGAGTCCATCTATTTGTATTTTCACGAACGATGATCGCAGCGCCATCATGAAGTGAAGGGAAGAAGGTAGAATCTTTCTTCGGCAAATAGAGACCCAGGATAACCTGGCCTTCTGGTAAATCTTTATTGGAAGACTTCCATTTATCAGAGATATCTGAAGGCATTGTCTGCGCGCCAGAGAATAAGCTTGAAGAGCAAAGGTTGGTCGGGATCAATTCAGACTTATAAACAGTCGCACCCGTCATGTTAACGAAATGAAGAGTTTCATCAACACTTGATGTAGATACTGCTGCCAAGTAGTTCAAGTTGAACTCTTTATCGAAGTAAGCCTGAGCCGTTTTAGAAGTACCCAAGGCGCTATAATCAGCAGTGCCACCTTCAGTTAAAGAGAACTGACAACTAAATGTGTTCATCCCTTTCGGTGCAGTTAGATTTTTGCCGTCGTCGGAGCTGCTTGAACAAGCGACGATAGAACTCAAAACAATTCCCGTTACCAGGAACTTCCCCATAACCCCAGACATAGTGTCTCCTTAATATTGTGGAAAGGGTTATAGCTGAAAAGCGCCGAAAATTGTTATTTTTTAACCCCCGCGAAGCTTTTTACAAAAGTGTCAGGGGTTTATACAGAGTGAATTATTTCTAAAAGACGCAATTCCGCAGGGTTAGCGGTTCCATTTAAGGCCGATTTGGCCGCTGGCTCTCTCGAGGGCAGAGAGTTCTTGAGTGTTGTCTCCGAAGCTATAGTTCGCCTCGGCAAAGAAGGTCCAAGCATCGCCCACGGCCGTATCCCAAGCCAGCTGCACCGTAGAGGATTGGTCGGTCAGAGACTGGATATAACGAAGGAAGACGTTGTTATTCTGAATAAAGAGATCGGGCATTCGCAAAGAGGCATAGCCATAGTGCTGCCCTAAGAGCTCGCGGCCCGAACCCAAGATACGTTTTAAGTTTTCATCGCCACGTGGGTGCTGAGGCACTGCCGATTGGAAAGCCGCCAGCATATCTTCCTGGGTCATACCGTAGGAGTTGTAAACGTACTCTAAACGGAAATCCACGCTGCCTTCCCAGCGAATCCCGCCGACAGCCAAAGTATTCCAAGTTTCAGTATTGCGAACATAAACCATGTCATAGAGAAGATCGGGCGAAATATCCGGCATGTACTGGGCCGAACCATGAGTGTGACGGGCATCGAGGTAAATGCTAAAACCCGGAACGAGCTCAGTATTGAAATACTCGCCAACAAACGGAATGGTGTCGTCGATGGTTCCGCTCGCCACGCCAAGGTAATTCAAAGAATTTCGGCCCCGGTATTCAATCTTCACGACCCCTTTGGGCTTAAACTTTTGCTCGTAGATCCAGAACGACTGGCCGTTATTGATCGGCTCGGCGATGGTAATGACGCTCCAGCGGCTATTGGGGCTCCAATTCGCACGCAGCAGGAAGCGCCCATCTTCACGGTAAGTGTAAGAGCGCTGATCGCGGCGGAAGTGAAAGAACGGATTGGTCGGACTGATAAATTCGGCCGGTCCCCATTGATAGTTCTGAAGGCCCCCTGCCAGAGTCAGGCGGCGAGTGGCATCGCCTTCAAGATAAGCCTCGGGAAGAGAGGCTTCGCCCGTGACGGTGGTCTTAGTTTCATCCGTATCAAGATAGTGATATTGGTTCGCCCACCCCTGAAAGCGGGGGCGGAAGACCCAACGTGTGCCGTTTTTCCAAGTGTATTTTGTATTGATTCGGAGGTCTGATTGAAAGCGAGCTTTTGGATTATCTAAGCGGCGGCCAGTCGGGTCGATCAGGCTTTCCTGATCTTGTTCCATACCTTGAACAGAGTTGTACCACTCGATATCCCAGCGAAAGCTCTGTGCAGCGGCTGGAAGCGTCGCACACAAGAGCAGGGCTAGAATAATCGAGTTTCTAAACATAAGTTAAGTTTTCAGCAGTGCTATTTTTAAGAGTTGAACGGCACACAATCCATGTAGTCACGGCCGCCAAAAGACTCAAGAAAATAAAGCTAAAAACATAAAGATTCGGGCTAATAAGAATTTGGAAAGGGACAGGCTCAACAAGAACGCCGGCTTTGTAAACGATACCCACTCCATTGAGGATCAAGGTTCCCACAATAGCAATGATGCTTCCGATCACTCCGCCAATAAACGACAGAGTCACGGCTTCGCTCACGAAGATATACAAGATCTGTTTCGGCACGAAGCCGATACTGCGAAGAGTTCCGATTTCGCGCGTACGTTCTTTCACGAGCTTCATCATAGTGTTGAAGATAGAAAGACCTGCGATGGCTACGATGATTGAAACCACGAAGTTTCTGAAAACACCAAGAAGGCTCATCGTGCGGACGTACATTTCACCGATGATATGGTTTTCCCAGCGGGACATGCGTTGTTGGAGCCCGGCTTTCTCGGCTGCAGCGTTGAATTCTTTGATGATGCCGTCGATGTAGCTGCCTTTTTCGATAAACTTCACAGTGATGTAACTGATATTCTTCGTGTTCATCAGTGTCTGAGCATCCTCAAGAGAGGTTGCGAGAAACTTATCGTCAATATCTTTGTAAAGAGCGTCCATCAAGCCCACGACTTGCAGATCCAAAGCGTTTAATTGGCCTTCTGGCGTTGTGATGTTGAGTTGAATATCCGGAGAGCTGCAGTGGAAAGGGCGAACTTCCGGTTTATAACCTGCCACCGCATTCATCATCTTTACTTTTTGATCCGGAACGCAGCCCAGGATTTTACCGAGAGATTGCCCAACCAAGACCGTGTGCTGTTCTTTAAGAGGACTTCCGTAGAGAGCATTCCAGCCCCAGTCGGGCGCGCGGGTTTTTTCACCCTCAGCAAGGTCATAGCCATAGCCGCGGAAGATCGTCGACGTCTTACCGTTCGTCACCATTCCGTTAATGGAAAGGAAGCGGTTGTAAGCATCGATTTTGTTTTTATACTGATCGAAGAACTTTTTTACGAATTCTTGCTCAGAAGGAGTGACTTCGTACTTCCAAGGTTCTGCACGGCCTTCGGCATGGCGGAGGTTGAGGTTTTCAACCACCACATCTCCCCACATCATGCGCGAGCGGAAGGATTCTTGATAGATTCTTTCAACGTCCTTCATGTATCCCTGGAACATCACCAGAGAAATCAAGCCTGCAGCAAGACTGATCGTCGCCGCCAAGCTTTGGCGCCAATGCAAGAACACATTTCTAAGGGCTATTTTTAACAGACTCTTCATCGGCTCAAGTTATTCACATTAAAGAGAGAAGCCGGAAGGGATTCTGCCTTTGGTTTAGTGTATTCAATGATACTGCGGTTCTTTGGGAACTTCGAATCCGTGATCGTCATTTTGCTGATGAATGCAAAAGTCTTACCTTCTGCCGTCATTTTGTTATTGTATTCAAACTCCGCTACTTTGAATGGAGTTCCTTGCAAAGTCATGAACTCAGCCTTCAATGCGAGTTTTGACTTTTTAGAGATCCAGTACTTAATTTGATCGTAAGTCACTTGGTTCGATTTTGCTTTCAGCATCAAGACCGTGGCGTCTTCGCCGTTTATTTTTTCGCTGCCGGCATCTTTGGCATCGTAGTCACGAGCATAGTTCGTAGAAGCGATATCGCCATTTGCCGCTTGGCCGGAAAGTTTCTGACGGGCAGAGATTGAAACCGGTTTGCGCAAGCTTGGCTTAAAGAACCACATATTGCGGTCATTGAATAAGAAGACTTCGCCTTTGTTGCGGGCCGGAGTCAGAGCTTCAACGTTGGCGTCATTGCCTTTTGCTTTAATCGTGAATGTTCTTTCGCTCTTATCGCCATCTTCTTCAGTGATGATTTTTGCATCCCAAACAACGCCGTCTTTCAAGCCACCACGAGCGCGATCGCTGACTTTTAGAAGCTCAGCCGCACTTTCAGCTGCGACAGAGTGAAGCGAGTAACCTAAAGTGATTGCACAAAGAATAACTAACTTTTTCATAAACACTCTCACTAGTTTGCCTGTTGTAAAAGGTGAATAATCGGCTTGTTAACAAGTTTCTTGGAAACAACGTATGCACAAATAAGACAAATAATCATAATCGGAATCGCCAAGATGAAACAGAACCAAGTATCCGGATTCATCATAAACTGCATGTCGCCGGCGATGCCTGGGGGGTCGAAACGGATATTCATTGAATTCATCACTAGGGCTATTGCCTGCGCCAGAATGTAACCGAAAACCAAACTGATTGCTGTTAGGAACAGACTCTCGAGTGTGAATAGCCAGGCTGTCTGTGCATTTGTGAATCCAATCGCGCGCAAAGTTCCGATTTCGCGAACACGCTCAAGAATTCCGATGGTCATGGAGTTCACGATCGAAAGGGCGACGGCACTAAAAATCAAGAAGATAAAAAAGCCGGCCATGATATAAAGAAACCCGAGCGTTCCCACGTAAAAGAGACCTATTGAATCATCGTCAAAAGGAACTGTCTGGAAGTCAAAACCCGCAGCATCGATCTTTGTTTGGATCTTTTTCTGAACACTGCTGACGCTGGCTTCAGGATTCAAGTAGATCGCCAGGTAAGTTGCGCCGTCTGTTGCATAAAGGTTCTGCAGCACACTGAGTGGCGCAATGAGGCTCGTGTCTTCGGCCATCATCATACCGGTAGTATGTTTAAAACCTAAGTTCGCGTTGACGGCATTCAGATCGCCATCAAAAGTTCGGCCCGCAAGCTGAACATCTCTTTCAGCAACGGATAGATCCGTGAAAGGAGCTTTGCGGCCGATCAATGTTCCTAGCTGCTTTGTTACAGAGATCGTTTCAGCAAGTGGTCCTTCGGCATCCTTGATTGAGGGCTCTTTTGAAGACGGCACCAATTCAGGAGTCCAACGAACGACTTGTGGATGCGTTTGAATACGCTTTTCATCAGCCGGTGTAATGCCATAGGCAACAAAAGGAACGGATTTATTTCCATTGCTGAGAAGACCCATCCCTTGAAGAACTGGGACTGTGAATTCAACCGCGGGTTCTTGTGCTGTGATATCGCGGATTTTCTGGATATCATCGGCACTCAGGTGGAACTTGCGAGGATTATTGTAGAAGCCGTCCACTCCGCCTTTTTTATAAATGGCGATGTGACCCGTATGATTCACGTACACAGAGCTTGTGCGCATGAAGTGCTCTACGTAGATGATGTAACCGCCTAAGAGGCAAAGACCTGTAAAGCCCGCGATGATCGCAATCCCGGTTGAAAAGCTGCGACGCTTGTTCTTCCAGAGATTGCGAAGGGCCATTTTACTAAACAACGTCATTCTGTGATCACTCCGTCTTGAATGCGGATGATACGGCCGACGCGATCAATAAGCTTTTCATCATGTGAGCAGAACAAGAAAGTAATGTGCTTCTTTTGATTGAGGTCCAAAAGAAGGTCGATGATCTTATGGCTTGTTTTGGAATCTAAGTTCGCGGTCGGTTCATCGGCAAGAACCAATGTCGGATGAGTGACAAGGGCCCGAGCAATCGCCACGCGCTGGCGCTGACCACCTGAGAGTTTGTCCGGCGGGTAGTGGGCAAACTGCTCAAGCTCGACATCTTTGAGGGCCGCAAGAACGCGGTTTTTTCTTTCTTCAGCGCTGACCTCAGGCTGAATCACCAGTGGCAGTTCGATGTTTTCATAAACATTGAGAACTGGAATCAAATTGAAGGATTGAAAGATAAAACCGATCTTGTGATTTCTGAGGGAGCTTTTTTGCACTTCGTCCAAGTGAGTGATGTCTTGGCCGTCGAAAATGATTTGTCCGTTATCAGGTGAATCGATGCAACCGACGAGATTGAGAAGAGTACTTTTACCTGAACCTGATTTTCCGATGAGAGCTGTGAACTCACCTTTTTTGATCGAGAGATTCAGACCGCGCAATGCTGGGACGGTCGTCTCGCCCAGGTGATAAGTCTTAACAACGTTCTTTAAGGCGAGAATTTCATTTGCTTGCATTGAGGTCCCTAAGTTTTGCTATTCATGACCGAGATCAGATCCCCCACTGTTTTCACCGGGATCAAATCCTCTTGGTTTAATCTAATATTAAAAGTGTTCTGGAGATCGATGACCATGTCAATGAGGATGAAAGAGTCGATAACCAGTTCTTGAAGGACTGCGTTGTCAGTGATCTTCTCTGAAGGAACACTCAAAATCTGGCTAATGCGAGTTTTAATCTTATTATTATCTAACATGGTTCTACCTTAGTCCTTCTTAAATTTTAAAATACCAGCAATGCGCTCTTCATGCTCTTTCACTGTCTTCTGATAGACTTCTTTGTCCGCATCGTAGAAGCGTTTGAGCGTTTTATCGATGTGTTCTTTGCCGTATTCGCCCTCCATGTTTTTCAGAGCTTGTGTCACCCATTCGATGTGCCACTTTTCATCTTCAACAATGAGGTCGAGTGTCTTTTTAATCTCAGGATTTAAGTCCTGAGCCTGACGGTGAAGAGCATACTGCCCAATCACGCGTTTTTCAAAGATCAACGTGATGCCCAAAACTTCCATGATATTCGCCGGCATTCCCGCAGCAGAAATATACTGGTCCTGATAAGCGGTATCGAGTTTGATAGGTTCGTGTCCAAGGGTTTGCAAACAACGAGTCCAGAACCAAGAGTGCTGGGATTCATCGGCAAAATGTTTCGTGAGATCCGTTTGAATCGGACCTGGAGGCAATGATTTGGCGAGGCGGCCGAAAAAGAGGGCACCCGAAATTTCACTCGTGCGGTAAAAGCTCAGAAGCCATCTTTCATTCTCTGTTAAAGGCTGGATTTTCATTAGGCGCCTCCTTTAGTGAATTTTGTTTGAGCAAGGTGCTGGCAAGTTTTTCGAACGATATCTTCCATGGCTGCCGTCTTGTAACCTGGGAGCAAAGACTGAAGTGCTTGGTTAGAAACTTCTTTTTTCACGAAGAGCTGGCGGCCAAACGGAGAAATACTCGCGAGACCCTGATTCAAAACGCTGCCGCCGAAACCTTTCATATTTGTCACGAGCGTATCAAAAGATTTCTCGTCAGCAAAAAGAGGTTTGAGCAAGCGCCTTGATTTAAACATCTCATCTTTGTTGAATTCTTCAAAAGCAATATCAATAAATCGACCGAGTGGAATACTCGCGGCTTGGTCATAACAGACGTGATAGATTTTCTGACTCTGACCTTTGTTCACGACGGCGGCTAAAGACTTCGCAGTGAATTCGCCGTCCACAAGGTGAATCGGTGTCTCAGCGCGGCCTGGAAGCAAAGAAATCAAGCCATAGTAGAAAAGTTTGAGAGTGTTGTGAATGGCGTTGTGCTGAATCACAGTGCCGCTATCGCCATCAGCAATGATCGTAGCGACGCGAGCGATTCTCCACGGGAGGTTTGTGAATTGAGTGCGAATGGCCTCTTCGACTTCCCATTTTGAGCGTTCGTAGTGATTGGCAAAAACAGGAGAGCTAAAGAATTCTTCTTTGATCGGACCCGCTGCCATACCTGAAGCATAGAGAGTGCTCACATAAGTGAAGGTTCCTAGTTTCGGTAATTCAGAGGCAAACTTTAATAGCGCCAAAGAGCCATCGCGGTTCACAGAGTTCGCGGTGGCTTCATCAACGTTAAACGCGGTTTTTGCGGCGTTGTGGATAATGATGTTGATATCGTTGCGTTGAGCTTGCAGGTTTTCCACGAGATTTGTTAAATCACTATGGACTATTTCAACGCGCGCGTGCTGAGCCGTAGGCACATCTTTCAAAAGATCTGCTTTGCGCTTTTCAAGTTCCTCTGCGGAACCTGCACGCACAGGCACTAAAAGAGTTTCCGAGCGCTCAGTGAGAAGCTGCTCGAGGAGTTTTTTGCCGATGTAACCGGTTGCGCCGGTCAGAAGAATCTTAGCCATTTTGGATCTCCTTCATCGGCCAGTGAGCGGGATTCGTCCCGTAACGGCTGACAATGGCAAAGAGCCATCTTTCTAAACCGAAAGCGATGCAAGCACTAGTTGCTGTTTCGCCTTGGTATTTGATGTTAAAACTTTCGCCAAAGTAATCTTTATGGAAATTGGTCGAGCCAATCGAGAGGTCTTTATTAAAGATCATTTCGTGTTTCACAGGATCCAGTTGTTGCATGATGAACTTTGGATTGCTCTCGGGATTAAAGAAAGGATCCGTGGCGACTTCCCAAGAAATGCCGAGATCGAGTTTGGCGAGTGTCTCAGTCACGATATCACGGTACTTCTTTACGAAGCTGCGAACGTGATCTTGGGGACCGATGCAAACGATTTCACGCATGTTGAAAGACCACTGACGTTGCAAAGGTTTATAATAAAGTTCACGACGAAAGCAATTTGCACGTGTTGTCAGGTGTAAAGGCTCCTGCAGATCCTGATTTTGGAAGTGGATATAGAAATGATAACAAGCGGCCGGCGTTAAACAGTCGCAGACCTTGTCGATTTCAGTAAGATGGACTTTGCCGTCGCTAAAACGGGGGCCTTCAGTGAACTTTTCCAGGTTCTTGGCATCGTTCTGATCCAAAGCCACCGGGAAAGTAATCAAATGAGGGAATGATTTAAAGTAATCAAGCTTATTGAGTTCTGCCGCTTGAATGAAAGGTGGGAAATAAAATTCACGAGCCTGGGCCGTCGCTGCAATTCTTAAAAACATCGCATCAAGAGCTTTAAAGAGCTCAAAAATAGATCCGCTCAGATTCGATTGTCCGTTTGGAATCCATTTATAGCCAGGAATCTCAGTGAATTTGATTTCACTCATGTTGTACTCCCAAAGAAGGAAGCATAAATACTGTCAATTGTGTTGAAAGCACCTGGTTTAATCGCTTTGAGATTGAATTTCGAGCCTTTGATTTTTTCGACTTCCAAAATTAACTCCATCACGTGGAGTGAGCTCAAAATGCGGGTCTCCAAAAGGTGTGTATCAAAGGCAAGTTCTGCTTCTGTTACTTTCTTAGACTTTTTCAAAACCCATTGGCGGAGTGTTTCTTTGACTTCTTGTTCTGTTTTCATAACTCGAAAATCTCCTCGATAATGCCACATTTTTTTAGATAATTGAGACTTGCGCGGGAAGCGCGCGCACGGTGTTCGCGGGCTTTGTCGCTTTCAAATACGCGCGAAGCCAAGTCGTAAGCGTCTTCAATCCCGGCATCTACGTAGATGTCGGGATTGTAGTATTCACGCCAAGTTGTCACATAGTAACCACGAATATAGTCGCGAATGCCTTGCAGAGTTTCCGCGGGCCACTGCGGAGAGAATGTTTTAAATAGGTCATTCAAAATCACACGGCCAAATGCCAAGTGACGAACTTCATCTTCGTGGTGATTGGCGTTGATATCGCGAGAAAGCTGCATCACGCGCTCGTCTCGAGCTGTCGTCACGTTGTAATAGTCCACGATCTCTTCGAAAACGAAGACTTTAATGAAAAATAAAAACTCTTCTTCGCCAGGTGCATATTCACGTGGAAAAACAATTTTGCGATCTGGATAGATCTTGCCTGCGTACTTTTCACAGAAAGTACCGAAGAAGTACATGTGTTTGTTTTCTTCATCGATAAAGTGATGGATATAATCCGTCACATCTTGGTTTTCACTCTCGTACAAACGACGAGTTAGACCTTCAAGCAAGGACTTTTCACCATGAACATTCAGACTAAAGAAATTCACTTCTTCAAAGAAGCTGAGTTTTTTCTTTTGCTCTTCGTTGAGAGCTTCCCATTCAGGTGTGCCATAGATGGAGATGAGCTCGGGGCTCAGAAACCAGTTGTTCTTCTCAAGCTGCTCAGGGAATTGAATATGGGTAAAAGGATTGTAGAATCCCTTAATGGATTGAGCAGTCAGCTTTTTAGCAACTTGTGAGATATCGTGGCTCATACTACACCTTCTCTAAGATGACGGCCTGCCAGTTCAAACCAAAGCCTGCCATGAAGAGCAGCAACTTCTGGCCTGGTTTTACAAGCTTGTCTTCTTCGATTTTAACCAAGTTCACAATGTTATCTGAACTGATGATGTGGCCGACTTCCTGAATAGATTTGAAGTAAACCTTTTCAAACTCAGTTCCCAAAAGGCGGGATAAAATCACCCATGCATTCACGTTGGTGTTTTGTGGGATAATCCAGTCGATATCTTCGATTTTAAGACCGGACTTTTCAAAAAGCTCCGTAAGCAGTCTATGAGTATAACTGAAATAGCTGCCGACAGTTTCGTCGTCGTTCGCTTGCGCCAAAGCACCGTTCGTCAACGCATGTGTTGCAATCAAGCGATAGCCTTTTTCTTCGTCGCTCACGACACATGCAGCAGCGCCGTCAGAAATCACATTATAAGCCTGTTCGTAAGAAGCGCCTTCTGGAAAGCGATCTGCTGTGACGCAGAGGATTTTCTTTTGCTCTGGCTCTGACAAGATCAAAGCACGGGCAAGGCGCAAAGATCCAAGCATGCTCGTGCAAGCTTGCTGGTTCAGCCCAATTACTGCCGCACTTTCAAGACCGAAATCGGCTTGCAAGTGGCTTGCTGGATAGTCCATGAGGTATTTCACATCACGGCTTTCTTTAAACTTATTAAAAGATCCAATATTGCCATTCAAAGGCAGGCATGTCGCATAGACAATCGAGTTCACGTTGATCAGCGCATTTTTAATTTGTGAAACTGCGCCCACGGCCAAGTCATAGGCATTCTGCGAAGGCGAGCTCATGCGGTGAAACACGAAGCCCGCTTCGACAAATTGCTGGTAGTCTGTAAGAAGACGGCCGGCCTTAGACGATTCTTCAATCGACACTCTCTGGTCACCCAGGAAATAAGCCAAGTCGTGAACGAAAACGGATTTCATTATTAAGCTCCGATTTTAGGAAAGAAGCGACCCGTCGTTTTCATATAGTTTTGGTACTCAGAACCAAAGGCCGAGTTTGACAAGTTATTTTCTTCTCGAGCCGCCGTGCGGTTCAAGATCACGATACACCAAACCATACCCAAGAATGTAATCCAGTGAGGCATCATGATGATTGAAGCCAACTGTGCTGTGATGAAAGAGCTATAGAACGGATGGCGGATGTACTTGTAAGCACCCCAAGTTACGATGTTTGCTGGCGCATCGTTATTTTGGTGCCAAAGTGCGAGGGGGATACGGTGAGTACCCATTGTGTAAGAGATCATACCGATGGAGAAGGAGCTTAGGATCACAACGGCGATTTCGCCGGCAAGGGGAAGTGACCAGTAGGTTTCGAGATTGATCACGCCGACCTGTTGCAAGAAGATCACGATCGCATTTAAGAACAAAGGACCCGCCGTCATCCACCACATCAAATTATAGCGGCCGTCTTTTTTAAAGAAAATGCGCGGAAGAATGCCGATATAAGCGAAATTCACGAGGAGTAAAGTGACGAGAGTCATGTTCATACAGTGATCCTTTGTTTTAATAGGAGTTCTTTAACTAAATTCTTTTTAACTTTTAATGTTGTTGTTTTAGGAAGCGGTTCGGTCAGGAAGATGAATTTCGAAGGACGCTTGTAATAACTTAGTTGCATAGTCGCTTGGTGCAGTGATTTTTGAATTTGTTCTTGAAGTATAGCATCCGCGGGATTGACGACAACAACCGCAGTCACGATTTCTGTTCCTTTTGTAGCGCCCTGACTTGATTTCATCCCGAGGACACAGATCTCCTGGACGTTCGGGATTTCGCGCAGGCTTTCTTCGACTTCTTCTGGAGCAACTTTTTTACCGCTGCCAAGGACGATCAAGTCCTTGTTGCGTCCTTTGATAGTAATAAAACCGTCGGAATCAATTTCGCCAACATCACCGGTGTTAAACCAGCCGTCGGCTGAAATACAGGCCGCTGTTGCCTCAGGATTTTTAAAGTATCCTTGCATCACGATAGGGCCGCGAACCAAGATCTCTTGAGTTTCAGGGTGCAGCTTCACTTCGATTCCCTCAAGGGCTTTACCAATACTGCCGGGTTTTTTAACTCCCGGCGAGCTGCACGAAATGACCGGAGCTGTCTCAGTCATGCCATAACCTTCAAAGACTGAAACGCCAATGAGGTCGAAAAATTTTCCCACTTTTAAATCGAGCGCCGAGGCGCCGGAGATGATTTGATGAAGTTCGCCGCCGAATTTTTTATGGAGAGGATAAAACAGGATGCGACGAATGGATTTGCTTGGAATAAAACGCGCCAAACGCAGCGTTGAATAGAACCAAATCCGTTTTAAGGCTGAAGTGCGGATTTCGCTTTCAATGCCTTTTTTCAGTGTGCGCAAGAAGAGGGGTACAACCAGCAAATCGCGAATTTTATTTTCTTTAAAGAATGAAATAATCTGATGTGGGATCAAGGAGTTCGCGTAATACACGCTGCCACCACGGCTAAACGGCAACAAAAATCCGCCGGTGATCTCAAACATGTGGTGAAGAGGTAAAATGGACAGCAAGCGGAAGTCTTTCTTGGTGCTGAACAACTCACCTGCGAGGTCGACTTGGAAATGGACGCTTTTGAAAGTTAACATTACAGCTTTAGGCTGGCTTGTTGTGCCAGAAGTAAAAGCCATCAGGAAGGTTTCATCAGGAGGGCGCGAAAGGGATGTGAGATCCGCTGTAACAGCGAGATCTTCGGTCATGACGTCGTTGATATTAAGCAGGCGAAGTTCTTGCGCGGAGTTTTGCACAAGCTTTTCCCCAATAGCACGAGTCTCATCATTCATGCAGAGGACGAATTTAGCTTCAGAGAATTCAGAAATAAATTTTTGATCAGCAAGGCTTAATCGGATATCCACAGGCACAATAATGCCGCCAGCAAGTGGGATCCCAAAAAATCCGACAGAGTACTCAGGGCGAGATTTTGCCAGAATCAGAACGCGGTCACTTTTTTCAAGGCCCAAAGAGACCAGCTTTTGTGCGAGTTTCTCCGCATGATGACAAACATCACTGTAGGTCAGTGGAACCCACGTGTGATTTTCAGCAGTGCCTTGGCGGCCGAAGAATGCTGGACGTGAAGCGTATCGTTCTGAGACGCTTTTTAAGAAGCTATAAATGTCTGTTTGCTCCGGCTTTGCCATGACTTAGGTGTTTGCAAAGCCGGTTCCAGCTCTTTGGTGCCAAAACGGCAGTATGAGAGTAGAACTCGCGTTCTAGCCGTTCGCTGTTGATCGGCTAGACAGGTGTGGGCGCTTCTTGTCCTTGTTCCCGAGGAAATAGGCGAACGCACTCACACCGACAAATAACAGGCTTGAAATACAAACACCATCCCATTGAGCCACTTGCCAAGCATAACTTGCAGCCCAAGAGCCGGCGGCTCCGCCCATGAAGTAAGCGAACATGTAAGCAGTGTTCAAACGGCTGCGAGCCTCTGGAATCAGAGAGAAAACACGGCTCTGATTTGAAACGTGTGCGCCTTGCAATCCCACATCCATGAGTAAAATACCAACGCCCAGAGCAATCAGCGAATGACCACCCCACAGCCAGTAAATAACAAAGGCCACCGCACAGAGCAGAATACCGACGCCGATGGCAACCCGTGGACTTTTCTTATCAGCAAAACGTCCCACCACAGGAGCTGCCAAAGCACCTAATGCACCCAACACACCAAAGAGCCCCACAGTGCGAGGGCCCAATTGAAACGCCGGAGATTCCATGAGGTAAATCAGCGTGGCCCAGAATCCGCTAAATGCGCCAAACAGTGTAGAGCCCAAGAGCATGGATTCTCGCAAAATCGGCTGCTCTTTAACGAGTTGAAATACTGAGCGCAGCAAATGAAGATAGCTGCCATTGAAAGTCGGCTCACTTTTCGGCAAAACGGCACGCAAGACAAAAGCGACAATGAACAAAACCACAGCGGCGGAAGAGAACATGACCCTCCAACCGAAGGCTTCACCGATAAATCCCGCAACCGTGCGAGCAAGAAGAATTCCTAATAATAGGCCACTCATGACCATGCCGACGACTTGCCCGCGTTTTGCCGGCGGAGCCATGTGAGCGGCAAAAGGAATGATGAACTGAGGAGTGAGAGTGGTCACTCCGACAGCAAAACTCATGAGGATGGCAGCGGATGCGTTCTGTGAGAAGGCCATACCCAAAAGAGAGAACGCGGAGATAATGGTCGAAATAAAAATCAAACGGCGGCGTTCGACTTGATCGCCGAGCGGAATCAAAAAGAGCATTCCCACGGCGTACCCGAATTGGGTTAAGGTCGGGATGAGTCCCATTTGTTGGGGTGTAGCGCCGAAGGTGTCTTGCATTTGATGTAGGAGCGGTTGGCAGTAGTAGATGTTTCCTACACAAAGCCCAGTGGCAATTGTCATAGACCACAAAACAAATCGAGACAGAGACAGAGGGTGAGATTGAGAGAGGGAGTTTGTCATGGCCTATAACTAAACCTTCGCTCGGCTGAAGGCAAGTGATCTCGGCCATTTTGTCACTTCTATCCTAAGTCCAGATTCATTGACCCAAACATATCTTAGTTCAAAAAACGTTTATAATAAAAATTGATAGGAGAAGTGGATGAAAATGCTCGTTTTCATTTTGAGTTCTTTGGTGTTTGCAACACATGTGTTAGCGGCACAAGAGGAAGTGCTTTTTAGCTGCAAAGGCGGCAAAACCACGAGCGGAGTGGTTCCTATCTACAAAGTGGAGTCTTTACGGAGCGGACGCTGGGTTTCGACAGTCGAAGCTGAAGGTGTTATGAGTGAAGGCGATGTTCCTTACGATGTAATCACCCTCAGTAATCAATCGAAAAAAGACAATGGCTGTGTGGTGACACTTGATCAAAAAATCAATGGCAAGCCACGTACGCTCAATTTGGTTTATGCAGATAAAGAACTGACTCTGAAGGATAAGACTGCTTCGAACTTTGGCAATGCTCCCTGCAGAATCATTAGTAAGAATCTACGTAAACAGCTTAATGACTGCCAAATCAAAGACAAAGAAGAAGTTTCACAAGGCATGCTTTGCCGTTCGGATAATTCGGATGATACCGAAATCCATATCCGCATCGATTCTAATAAAGATGTGTCTTACACCGAGCGCACAGTTTATCAGGTCTATCAAGGCAAGGCTTCAAAGCTGGGAACGAGATCGTCTGAGATCACATCCAACTTAGTCAGCGATGGGAATGAGTGTGTTGTTACTGTGACGGAATCTAAAGAAAGCGCTGATAGGCAACTCAGATTGGTGATTCGCCTTAAGAAGCCGTTCGCCGATGCCGCTTTAGGACGAGTCGAGGTTTCAAAAATTACGGCTAAGACTGATGATGGAAAAACAGAGACCGTGACGATGCCGGATCAGTTTAAAAATATGAAGTGTGAGTTTATGGGAGATCTTGCTGCGAAGATCTCTGAGTGCAAGGTCGATACCCTTGCGGCAACGGACGAGGCGACTCCGACAGAGGCGAAGAAGCCTGCAGTGAAGCCGGCTTCACCGAAGCCAGCTACGAACCAAAAAGCAGCCCAATAATTAAGACCAACGGCATTTCAAACGTGGGACCAGTGGTGGGTTTTTCGAGATACGGAAGGACTTGCACTGATCCGTCATTTGCAAACCAACGTTCTCAGCCTTCGTCAGGATCAATTCGCCCTGAGAGTCCAAAACGCGTGTGTTGTCCTGTACTGAGTACGCAGACGTTGCGAGAAGAGTGCAGATAAACAAAGTTGCAGTGTATTTAAGCATTTGAGTCCTCACCTGTTACATACTGGATGTATAGTATATCGGCAATTTATGCCGAGACTAAAGTCCCTTTTGAAAACTTCTTATACGAAAATTTAAACATTCCCGGGCGTATCAGCCTGAGATCTTCTTTCTTAAAATGAGACTCGAATCACTTACGAAAGGGTTAGTCTTGTGGTACAGTAGCTTATGCTTTTTGAACTTGTGTTTACAAAATCATATATTTCACATACTCGTCTTCTAGACCGGGTGACAGTCTCTATTTCTTAAGTCGGCTCTTAAGCGGCCGACGCATTTATTTTTTCTTACAATTTAGTTTTTTTAAACAACCAGGAGGTCTCTATGGCTACGGGTGAATCCATCCTAGTAACGGAACAAGATTTTGAACGTTTAGCATTATTAATTCTGCATTCTCACGGTCCGAATGCGGCGGCGCTCGAGGAAGAACTCGGCCGCGCCGAGGTGGTGAGTCAGAAAGAAATTCCCGGTGACGTGGTGACTATGAACTCCATCGTGACATTTGTGGCCAAGGATACCGGCAGGGAATCAGAAATTAAGCTGGTGTTCCCTAAGGACGCGGATGTGACAAAAGGTCACGTTTCTGTGCTAGCGCCTGTGGGGATTGCGCTGATTGGATTACGAGTGGGGCAGAGCATTGATTGGCCTATGCCGAACGGACAATCGCGTCAGCTGACGGTCACGGGAATTAAGTATCAGCCAGAAGCTTCCGGGGATTGGGAGCTCTAAAAACCATCCATAAGAATTTCTTATGGATGGTTAAAAATCAATCAATTGGCCAGCCGGGCGAAGATCTTGATATTTGTTTTTTCAGGTTCTCCTCTTCGCCCGCACCAGTTGATGGTGGGCGCCACTAAAATCAAGCGCAGATCGCGCATTCTCACATCCCACCATAAAATCCCACCTTCGGAGAACTCCGCGCGTGCGGAACTTACGTCTGAACTTCTGTCTAGATTCAGAGCGGAGCACACCTCCTGCGAGAATTCCAGCTATACTGGAGGCAGGAGAATGCACCAATGAAAATTGCCTTTTTAGCTTTTGGTTTTCTATTGTCTGCGAGCAGCGCTTTTGCTGTGAAAGAAGAAGTTTTATTTACCTGCGAAGGTGGCAAAAACAAGGCGGGCTATACTAACACGTTTACTGTAATGTCGACCCAAAGCGGAAAATGGAAAACGATTTTCTCTTTAGAGGGATATGCAAAGGCAGAAGCACCGGCGCAAGCATTGGAAATCACAAAAACCGAAGCGTCTGACACGGGATGTGTATTAAGTCTTGAGCAAACTGTTGAAGGCAAAGATGAAGACACCAAGATGCCGATGAAACTTGTCTATGAGGATCAGGATCTGACCTTGAAAGGGAAAAAAGGCTCCGCATTCGCCAACGCTTCTTGCAAAATTCTCAGTAAAAAAATGCGTAAGCAGCTGAATGACTGCGAAGTAAAAAGTAAACCTGAGGTATCGCAAGGTATTTTCTGCCGTTCAGAAAAAGTCGACGAGACCGAAAATCATATCCGTATCGATATGAATTCGGACTTCACTTATGGTGAACGTGCCATTTATCAGGTCTTTAAAGACAAGACGACGGATCTTGGCACCCGTGGTGTGAACGTGATTTCGCGCGTGGCCGAGGGCGGTGACCAGTGCAACGTTGAAATCAGCGAGATGCATCCGACGGATAACCAGAAATTGAATTTAACGATCAAATTAAAGAAACCGTTTGGCTCTGGCGATATCAAGGGCCGAGTCGGCGTATCAAAGCTTGTCTATGATAAAGAGAACCTCACGATGCCAGATCAGTTTAAAAATATGAAGTGTGAGTTCTCGCGAGATTTCTATGAGAAAATCAAAGCGTGCGACATTGATACGACCGTTCAAGGGACGAATGACGAAAAGCTGCGTGGCTACAAAGCAGATTTGCCTGATGCCACGAAGAAAAGTGGAAAATCGAATAAAGGCCAGAACTAGGTCTTAAGTTTCCAGTCTTTTTCCGTTATCAGCCGTGAGCCGCGTTTTGAAAACAGATAGTTCCATGCCCATTGGGTCAGAACAGAAACGCGGTTCTTAAAATCAATCAAATAGAAAATGTGCACAAAGAGCCACGCAAGCCATGCGAGGTAGCCGGTCATCTTGAGGTGGCCGGATAAGGCAATCGCGCGACGTTTGCCGATGGTTGCCATCTGACCTTTATCAAAATATACGAATTCTTTGCGCGGGTGACTTGCAAGGTCGCCGAGAATGGCTTCTGCCACAAAGTGGCCGGCCTGGATTGCCACAGGGGCAAGCCCCGGCAGCATTTTTCCAGGAGCATATTCAAAAGCGGCCATGTCACCGATGATGAAAACCTCGGGGTGGTCTTTCAGAGAAAAGTCTTTACCGACAAGCACGCGGCCGGCACGGTCTTTTTCGACGGGCGGAGTGAATTCCATTTTCGCGGCTTGAACGCCGGCGGCCCAGAACACACTGGTTGCAGGAATGAACTCGTTGCCGATCTGAACGCCTTCGCTACTGATATTTTCAACGCGAGCGCCGGTTCTGACTTCTACGCCGAGCTTTTGCAAATCTCGGACAGCGCGACTTGAGAGATCCTCGGGGAAAGAGGCCAGAGCCCGTGGCCCGGCTTCGACTAAAATCACCCGGGCTGTTTTCGGGTCGATACGGCGGAAGTCTTTCACCAAGACGGTGCGGCTGATGTCAGCAATGGCTCCGGCGAGTTCGACTCCAGTCGGTCCCGCACCGACAACCACAAATGTGAGAAGGCTTTTGGTCGCGGCAATATCCAGCGCATTCTCTGCTTGCTCAAAAGCCGAAAGAATACGGCGGCGGATCTCGGTGGCCTGCTCCAATGTTTTGAGTCCTGGAGCAAAGTCTTCCCAGTCATTGCGGCCGAAGTAACTATGTTGAGCACCACAAGCTAAGACAAGATAGTCATAGGCCATCTCGACGGGTTCATCATTCACGGTACTGAACACAGATTTCTTGTCAAGGTTCACACCGGTGATGCGACCGAGATGGACTTCGATATTGGATGTATTTGGAAACTGCGCTCGGATCGGAACCGCGATATCTGCGGGATTTAGTCCGGCAGTGGCAACTTGATATAAGAGTGGCTGAAACAAATGATGATTGCGTTGATCGATGAGAAGAACGTGAAGTCCCTTTTGAGCAGCAAGTTTCTTTGCGGTGTTAAGACCGGCAAAGCCGCCGCCGACAACGATGACGATTTTCTTCCCATTGAGTTTCTCAGGATGGACAAATTGCATAGAATCCTCCGGGCGAATGTGCACAGAATGATCCTGTTCGTCTCATTTGGCAATCACTTGCATTGATCGGTTCAAAGAAGAAAGGGGGAAAAGAGGTCTTTTCCCCCTTAGTGTGTCTTTAAGGCGTCAGTCGGTTTCTGTCGCGCGGGTAGAGTGTCGCTTCACGCACGTTTGTAAGTCCTAGGATCTGCGCGGTGAGACGTTCAGCTCCAATCGCAAATCCGCCATGCGGGGGCATGCCGAGTTCAAACATACGCAAATGGCTTTCAAAGGAAGCCACTTCCATTCGGCGCTGCTTGATGGCGGCCTCGAGTTCACTGCGGCGGTGTAATCTTTGACCACCAGTAGTAATTTCAAGGCCACGATAGAGTAAGTCGAAGCTTTGCGCCGCGCCCGAAGTGCCACGCGGAGCTGTATAGAACGGCCGCGCAGAGAGCGGAAACCCTAGAACAAAAACCGCAGGCACGCCAAACTCTTTTTCTGCAAGAGCGCAAAGCTGCCGTTCAGCCTCACCATCTAAATCGTCGACAAGGTCTGTTCTGCCAAACGCTTGTTTCAATCTTTCAAGGCACTCGCCGAATTCCCACACCGGAGCGTTCTCGAGACTGATCAGCGGCTTTTGCTGAAAAGCTTCGAGGGTTGCTTGGTGTTCAGAGTTCAAACGCTCAAACATAAAGTTGAGTAAATCGCGCTCAAGTTCGATAATCTCTTCGGGGCCTTGAATGAACCCCATCTCGACGTCGAGGGAGTAGTACTCCGTTAAGTGCCGGCTCGTTGCGTGGGGCTCGGCCCGGTAAACGTGACCTGTCTCAAACACGCGCTCAAATCCAGCGACTCCTTGCTCTTTATAAAACTGCGGACTCTGCGCAAGGTACGCCACTTTATCAAAATACTTCATCTGAAAAAGGTTCGCTCCGCCCTCAGTTCCTCCAGCAACGATTTTCGATGTTACGATCTCGGTGAAATGATTCTTCCGCAAATACTCGCGAAAGAGTTCGATCACAGATGCCTGCAACTTAAAAATGCCGCCGGACTTTTCACTGCGTAAAACCAGCGGACGATTTTCGATTTGTAGCTCCGAAGAAATCTTCTCGACCTGCGATGAAGAGTTAAATGGCAGCTGCACGAGTGAAGACTCGCTGATTTTTCGAATGGAAGTCACGTGCAGTTCAAAACCAGATTGAGAACGTGGGTCCAAATTCACATGGCCATTAATTTCAACGCAATCATCCAGTCTGAGATGCAGATCATTATTATCCAAATTCGTCGGCATCACACACTGCAGGATTCCGGTGCAGTCTTTCACAACAATAAACGTGGTTTGCGCTAATACGCGGAGATAATAAATCCATCCGCAAATAGAAATGGTTTGTCCCTGTACCGGCGTTATCTCGCCGATAAAACTTCGCCCTTGATGCACTTGGCACCTCCTATGGTGGGTCTTCATTTATTTGTGTCTTTGATACTGGAGCCCAAGACTCGTGTGGGCGGTGCCATCCAGCTTCCGGGAAATCCGGCGCTTTTGATTCGTACTGTCGTGTGCGTAGAGTTGTCATCCTCATCGACGAGTTGCAGCCAGAATAATGGAAAGCCTGTTATTTGTCTTATCAATTGTTTTTATGAGGGGGATAAGCAATTATGACTGTCATATGGAAGACATTATTATTCACGGACGTGAAAGAGATTTAGGTGGTTTTTTAGTTCATCGTTCACTGCCCAGCGCCCAGCGACGCTTCTGTGGGCCTTTTGTTTTCTTAGATCACATGGGGCCGATGGAAGTAACAGAAGAGCGCCAGATGAATGTGCGCCCTCACCCACACATTGGTCTTGCAACGGTGACCTACCTTTTTGATGGTCGCGGCTATCATCGCGATAGCATCGGTTCAAAGCAAATGATTACTCCGGGTGATCTGAATTGGATGACAGCGGGACGCGGGATCGTTCATTCAGAAAGAACTCCAAAAGAAGATCAGGTCGCTCATCCACACAAGTGGATGCACGGAGTGCAAATCTGGGTGGGTTTGCCGGTGGAGCATGAAGAATGTGAGCCGACGTTTGCGCACTGGCCGAGTGATAAAATGCCACGTTTGAAATTTGGAAAGAATATTAACGCGAAAGTCATGATTGGCGAGCACGGTGAGGCAAAGTCTCCGGTGAAGTGCCTGTCACGCACGTTATTTATGGATATTCCGTGCGAACAAGCGGGTCACGACAAATGGTCTTTCAATGAACAAGAATTAGGCCTGTTTTTAGTAAATGGTTCTGCAACGATCAACGGTCATGAGCTTAAGGGCGATGATTTGATTCTGGTGGCTGATCCGAAAAATATTGATATCCAGTACGCCGAGAACACACGCATTCTCGCGATCGGCGGAGAGCCATTCCCGGAGCCGCGCCATATCTGGTGGAATTTCGTATCTTCAAGCAAAGAACGTATTCATCAAGCCGCTGCCGCTTGGAAGGACCAAACCTTCGGGCACGTTGAAGGCGAAGTCGACTTTATTCCACTGCCAAATGATAAACTGCCTTAGGAGATCACCTCATGACGACAAAGTTTGCTGACGAAGAAAAAGTTTTAAATCTTTATAAAGAGTTGCTGAATCAGTGGAATGAAAAGCAAGGCCAAGGCATGGCAAATCTTTTTACTGACGATGGTAGCATGGTGGGTTTTGACGGCAGTCAGGTGAATACATTGAAAGATATCGAAGCGCACCTCACTCCGATCTTTGCTCAGTATCCGACAGCGCGTTTTATCCACATTGTTCGTGAAGTTCGCCAGCTGGCTGCCGACACGGCGATGGTTCGTGCTAATGTGGGTATGGTTCCGCGTGGGTACTCTGATATCAATCCTGCGGTGAATGCCGTGCAAACAATGATCGCGGTGAAAAAAGGTGGGGATTGGAAAGTGGCGATGTTCCAAAATACGCCTGCGGCTTATCACGGGCGCCCGGAAGAAGCTGAGAAGCTGACTACAGAGCTGCGTGCCGTTCTTGATAAGCAGATTCATACGAACTAGGAGACAGCATGAAAGTAGATATTTGGTCCGACATAGCATGTCCTTTCTGTTACATCGGAAAGAGAAACTTCGAGGCGGCATTGGCTCAGTTCCCGTATAAGGATCAAGTTCAGGTGACAATGCATAGTTTTGAACTGGATCCGAATGCACCCAAGAATCAAAACGTCAGCATGGATCAGATGCTGGCGAAGAAATACAATATGACCGTCGAGAAAGCCCGTACCCTGAACGCCTCTGTGACAGAGCGTGCGGCGCAAGCAGGAATTCACTTTGACCTAGAAGCCGCAATTCTGACGAATCATTTCGATGGACATCGTCTTTTGCATTTAGCAAAAGACCGCGGTGTTCAGCCGTTGATGGCCGAGAAGCTCTTTGCCGCTTATTTCTCAGAGGGAAAAGACGTGAGCTCGCACCATGAGCTGATTCAGCTGGGCTCGGAAGCGGGTTTAAAACCCACAGAGATCAAAGATATGCTTGAGTCTGAAATGTACACTGCTGAAGTTCGTGAAGATGAGGCAGTTGCAAACGAGTTGGGAATCTCAGGTGTGCCTGCTTTCGTTCTGGCAGAAAAGTATTTAATTTCTGGTGCACAGCCTGTAGAAACATTCGTAGAGGCGCTCAATGCCGCTTGGAGAGAAAATGAGTAAAGATCTCGTCGTTAAAAGTTCTATTACAGTTGAAAAAGTCGCCCGCTATGTTGCGGAAAAAATCACTACCGAAACTGAATTGGAAGGCAAGCTTCGCAAAGAGACCAGCAAACTACAGTCCGGCGGAATGATCAGCAGTAGTGATGTCGGAGCCTTCTTGGGAATTCTCGCACAAGCGGTGAATGCCAAGAAAGCTTTAGAGATCGGAACCTTTACTGGGTACACGGCCATGAAAGTGGCAGCTGTATTGCCAGAAGGCGGAAAGCTCATCTGCTGTGATGTCAGCGAAGAATGGACGAACATCGGTAAAAAGTTTTGGGATGAAGCCAAGCTTTCTAAAAAGATTGATCTGCGTTTGGCGCCTGCGATTGAAACATTGAATGGTCTTATTGGCGACGGCCAAGCTGGAAGCTTCGACTTTGCATTTATCGATGCCGATAAAAAAGGCTATGACGGTTACTATGAAGCTTGTTTAAAGCTTCTTCGTCCCGGCGGTCTGATTGTTTTGGATAATATGCTTTGGGATGGCGCTGTGGCGGACCCAAGCGTTCAAGACGATACGACTAAAGCCATTCGCGCGATGAATGAAAAGGTCAGTAAAGATCGCCGCGTAAATTCTTGCCTGCTCACCGTTGGTGATGGCTTGATGCTTGCTTATAAAAAGTAACTATTCCGGTTTTTCTTCGAGGGCTGAAATCAGCTCTCGAAGAGTGCTATCGATCTCTTTGAGAGATTTCACACTCATGTGGCTTCCAACTTCATCGGCCCATTTTCTTTGCTCAGCTTGAATCGTCGTGAGCGCTTTGCGCCCGGACGCTGTCAGTGCTAAATGCATTGCGCGCTTGTCGTTGGGGTTGTCTTTGTACGTGGTTAAACCTTCCTCCGTCAGCGAATCCGCCAGTCGTTGCACACTCTGGCGAGCTAAGCTCAAGGCGCGGGCGATTTCGGCCACTGTCATCAGTTTCATTTCAGCAGCGGCGAGGACTCTCCATCTCGCAGAAGTTTGTCCTGCGACTGAGGCTATGCGGTCTCCGGATTCTAAAAGAATCCCGTTAAGGTACATGATTTTAACTGCTACTAATGAAAAGGCGTCTCCCGCCGGCGTTCGTCTGGACATAGGTCTCAGTTTGAAATATTGACAGCGTACTGTCAATCGGTTATCTTGAGTAAATGACAGCATGCTGTCAAAATGAAATAACCCACAGACTAAAGGCCAACCGAAGGAGGCCCCATGAGCACTCAGACATTCAAAGGCAGCTGCCATTGCGGTAAAGTAAGTTATCAAGTTGAGTTGGATCCTGCGAATGGAAGTTCTCGTTGTAACTGCACTTACTGCGCACGCACGAGATACTGGGGTACGATCGCAAAGCCCGCGGCTTTTAAGCTACTGACGGGTCAAGGAGAGTACGGCGACTATCAATTCAACACGATGACGGGTCACCACTACTTTTGCAAAACCTGCGGAATCACGACTCATGGTGAAGGGCATTTAGATGTGCTAGGTGGCGCTTACGTGAGCGTAAACCTAGCGACTATTCCCGGAATCGAAAACACAGAATTTATCAATGCACCGATTCGTTACTGTGATGGTCTCAATAATAATTGGATGAACGAGCCTAAAGAAAAAAGACACCTGTAGGGCTTAAATCAAAACGAGGTGGCGTTCGACGTCGAGGATCGGAGACTTCAACGGCTCGATCGTCGCCTTCAGGTCTTTAAACTTCTTGAGCGAAAGAGTGATCTCTTCGTCGATCTTTTCACGACGACCTTTGAGCAAGAAGTACTTACCGCCATTTTTATAATAATCGCGGCTGATATCTAAAATCACATCGACTGGTTTAAAAGCGCGGGCTGTAACGACATCAATGCCTGGCAAGTTCTTGGGAATTTCTCCGTGGATTTGTAGATTCGGAGCCACAGCTTTACAGCGATTCAAGAATTCCTGCTTTAGTGGGCTTTTTTCGTATAAGTGATACGGAATCTTTGAAAACTGAATGGCATAAATCACACCCGGCATGCCGCCTCCAGAACCAAAATCTGCCGCTGCTTTCACGCCCTGTGGAAACTGTTTCAATGGCAGCAAGCAATCGATGATGTGATTGTCGATAAGCTCTTCGAAAGTCATCTTACGGCTCACGAGATTGAGTTCTTCGTTGGCAGCCCACAAAAGGTCCACGTAGGCCTTTAGCTGAGGCAGGGCCTCTTCACGGAAGCCAAGTTCAATCATCAATGGGATGCGCTTTTCGAAATGCATAGCTCTAGTTAACTGACTTTCACTCAAATGCCAAGGGCTAAGGCGCCGAGGGCTCCTCCGGCGAGGATCAGCCACACGGAGTTCAGTTTGTAACGGATCAAAAGCACACAAGCCACCGCCGAGATGAGAAAACTTTTCCAATCAATGAGAGTTGCGCGCCCCAGTTGCCAAGTCACGAGTACCATCAAAGCCAGCGAAGCGACATTCACGCCATCAAGGAAGCCGCCCGCAGATTTGGATTTACGAAGACGGGGGATCAGCGGCGCGCTCAGGGCGACAAAGATAAATGCCGGTAAAAAGATCCCGATCGTCGCTAAGATGGCGCCTGCGGAACCAGCCATGATGTAGCCAATAAAGGTGGCTGTTGTGAAGACGGGGCCAGGAGTAAATTGGCCCACGGAGATTGCATCTAACAGCTGAGCTTCCGTCAGCCAGTGAAGCTTCTCAACAAACTCTGCACGAATGAAGGCAAGTAGCACATAGCCACTGCCATAAAGAACCGATCCGATTTTCACAAAGCTCCAGAACACGCGATGGGGACTAGCTGCGGAATCACTCTCGGCGCCTGTTGCAGCGGCGGCGCGAAGTGCGTAGGACAAAATCAACGTCGGAATAAGCACTAATGCTGAACGGCCGCGGATCTGTACCGACAAAATACCCAAAACGCCGGCAATACCAAGAACCAAGATTTCATCAACACCCAAAGCACTCAACAGAAGCGCAATAGCTCCGATCACTCCGAGAGGAATGTTCTTAACAGAAGTCTTCGTGAGACCCCAGATAGCTTGAAGAACAATTGCGATAATCACAGGCTTAATTCCTGCGAGAATTCCCGCAACTTCGGGAAGGGATCCATATTTTTGGTATCCCCAAGCAATGATCCACACGATCAGCATTGCCGGAAGAATGAAGCAACTGCCAGCCACGAGAAGTCCCGGGATACCTCTTTGTTTGTGACCGATGTGAATCGCAAGCTCTGTAGAGTTTGGCCCGGGGATTAGATTGGCGGCGCCGAGGTAATCCAAGAATTCATCTTCAGTGAGCCATTTTCTTTTTTGTACGACTTCATCCCGCATGAGAGCAATGTGAGCGGCGGGACCGCCAAAGCCGATGGTGCCGAGTTTTAGAAAAAGCAGAGCCAGTTCTTTCAGGGAGGTCATTACATCTCAAATTCTTCAAAAAGTTTTTTTAGAGAATCGGTCGCTAAGCTCATAAAGGCGCTCAGCTTCGGCGTCACGTACTTCTGTGCCGGATAGACAAAGTGAACCGGCGAAATCGCCGTTCGCCAATCGCGTAGAACACGCACAAGTTTGCCCGCCTGGCAGTCAGAGTAAATCAAATGCGTCGGTACAAGGGCAATGCCTTCACCGCGAAGAGCGAGCATGCGAATCATCCTAAGGTCATTGGCGATAATACGGCCGGGGAGGGGCACATTAAATCCACCCTTAGAGCTGACAAGTTTCCATTCATCGATTCCAAGCGGAGTATAGATGATGCATTGATGATTTCTCAGATCGCGTGGATGCGACGGAGTACCTTTAGCTTTCAGATATTTCGGCGAAGCCACAGGCACGAAATAAGCAGAGCCTAAACGTTTGGCAATAAGGGTCGAGTCTTTGAGCTCGCCGGCGCGAATAGCAAGGTCGACGCTCTCAGCAAGTAAATCCACGCGACGGTCAGTTAAGATTACTTCCGTGCGCACTTTCGGATACTTGCTCGCAAACTCTGTCAGAATATCCGGAAGGATGGAGCTGCCGAGCTCAACCGGTCCCGTGATTCTCAGAAGACCATTAGGCTCGCCTTGAACACTGGCAAGCTCACTCTCGGCGGACTCAATTTCTTCAAGGCCTTGCATGCAGCGTTTGAAATAAGCTTTGCCAGGCTCAGTGATATTGAGCTTACGAGTGGTGCGTTGGATCAGTGTCACTCCAAGACGTTTTTCTAAAGACGATACCTTGGCGCTGACTGTGGAATTTGGCATTCCTAGTTTTTTAGCAGCCTGGCTGAAGCTGCCTTCTTGAATAACCTTAATAAAAACAAATACTTCGTTTAGATCGACGCTCATATTATACATTAGTATGAAATATAATTCCATTTTTTGCTATCTAATAAATTATGAAAACGCACGATAGAGTGATTATGTAGTTAACGATACTGAATTGAATAAATCACTAAGGAGAATTCAAATGAGCAACACTTATCAAATCGACCCTTCCCACTCTACTGCAAGCTTTAGCATTAAACATATGATGATCGCCAAAGTTCATGGCGGCTTCGAAAAAATGAGCGGTACTTTGACATACGATAAAGCCAACCCTTCTAAATCGAGCGTGCAAGTTGCGATTGAGGCGGCAAGTATTAATACGCGCGAGCCACAGCGCGATACACACTTAAGAAGTCCTGACTTTTTTGATGTCGAAAAATACCCAACAATTACCTTCAAATCGACTCGTGTCGAAGGCTCTGGCGGTGAGTTGAAAGTGATTGGCGACCTTACAATTCACGGAGTGACTCAGCAAGTGACTCTGGACGTGGAAGGTCCAAGTGATGAGATGAAAGACCCATGGGGAAATATCAAAATCGGTGCATCTGGTACGACAAAAATCAAACGCAAAGACTTTGGTTTGACATGGAATGCGGCTTTGGAAGCCGGCGGGTTCCTCGTCGGTGACGATGTCACTATTAGCCTAGATGTTCAGTTTGTAAAACAAGCTTAATAAAAAGAAAAGGGCGCGTGGTTCGCGCCCTTGTATTATTTTGCGAGATACTTACGACTAATTTTTGCTCCAGTTAGAACATTAATGCCGTTCAAAGTGACGGACTTCAATTTGCGGAAAGGCGGCATCACCGTCTTTGTCGCTTCAGAGTATATTGAAATCAGCTGCATCGTTGCGTTCTTATCCGAAGGCCCCAGAGTAAAGAGTGAACGGACTTTGCACTGTCCTTGTTGTTTGTCGGCGATCACCGTCAAACGCGGATCTTGTAAGTCAGAATTCACTTCCTTCAAATCATTAATCAAAATATAGAAACCCGCAGATTCATTTGTTGGAATCACTTGCAAACGGTCTTTGATGCCACTCTTGATCAGGCTATTCGTTGGCTTGTAAGTGAGGCGATCCATCAACCAGTACATATCAAAAACCGGAATATGAGCTTCTTCGGCAACATGGCAGTTATTGTCAAGTTTCGTGTAAAGCACGAGAATGTTTTGGGGGTTTTCATTCTTCTCAAAAGTGAAAAGGGGATAGTGGCCGCCCACTTCAGGAATCTTATTATTGAGTTGGGCCATCGCCGTTTGAAAACCAAGGATCGTTAAAATGAACAAAATCAATGACTTCATAGAAACTCCTATCTTTACCTAAAGCAATCATTATGCCTAAAACCCGCATGCTATAAGTAAACGACAAGGTGCTGACGGCGGGGGTGACAAATATGGCTAGTCACTCCTGTAGAAACTACTTTCCCAGATATTCAGGGAAAACTCCAGATTTCAATTGGGGATCATCTTTGTGTTTTTGCAGAGGTCTTAATAGGTTAGCGTTTAGCGAACCAATCGGCCATTTTGTCTTGGAGAGACTGAGGTAGCTTCTGCTCCAATTGTCGTCTGAGTGTCTCTAAGCTCATGCCGCGCAGAACTTCGCGCCAAGCTTCGTCGGCTTCGTACATGACCTTTGCAACATCGCAGACGCCTTTGGATTTCGCCGTCATGCAAGGATTGTTTTGACGGATCTCAGTGCAGTTGAAAGTTGTTTTACGACCTTCGACAGCTTCGACGATATCTAGAAAAGTGATGTCCTTCGGGTGGCGACTTAAGCGATAGCCACCCGTTGGACCTAAAGTTGTATCAACCAGCTTTGCAGTAGCGAGGGCTTGCAATGCTTTTGAAAGGTACTCTTTTGGCACGCCATGAAATTCTGCCAGATCTTTCGTTGCAAGATATTTGCCCTCGGGAAGAGCCGACAAAACAGAACAACAGTGCAGAGCCCATTCAACTTGGTTTCTTAAAACCATTACACCAATCCACTTTTATCCAGACCCATTAATTTATCCATGTCTCCGGGAGTGGGTCTGAAAGCCACGCCGAAGCGGTTCCAAATATTGATAGTGCCGACAACGAAAGTCAAATCAGCAAGTTCTTTCTCCGAGAAATACTCCCGCGCTTTCTGGAACTCAGAGTCTTCCACTCCCGTTTGCGGCATCTTCGTCAGGCGCTCGGCCCATTCAAGAGCCACTTTTTCTTTTTGTGTGAATAAGCTCGATTCATGCCATGCAGATAAATGGACAATGCGAAGCTCGCGTTCACCGTGGATTTTCGCTTCTTTAACATGCATGTCGAGGCAGAACAGGCAGCCGTTCATTTGCGACACGCGGATTTTAATTAGCTGACGCAGCGATTTATCTATCGATGAATTTGCAAGGGATGCTTCGAGGGCGAGAAGGTGTTTATAGGAATCAGGGGAAATCTGTGGGTAATTCACTCTTAGGCTCATGGAGTCCTCCGTTTAATTAAGGATATTATATATCCTTAATTAAAAGAAAGTCAAGAGGGCTCCTGGACCGTCTATATTTGAAATGAAGTCCTAAGCATGGGCTTCCGGTGGTCTTTCGATGGCATCCTTAAACCCCGCCGCTACATGGGAGCTATCGCAAATTGGTTTTGATTTTGAATTTCCACAGCGGCACAGGCGAACACTCTCGCAGCGAAGAACGACCCGGCCTGTACCACTGCAAAGTTCAAGGTTGCCAGAGATCGAAAGGGGGCCGTTGTTCGTTCGCTGTACTGACAAAGTGCCGCCGCGGGTTTTAAGCTCCGTGTTGTCGATGGTGTCGGGCTCGCCACCGGCTTTGAATCCAGCAGCAATATGGGAACTATCGCAGAAAGGTTTGTTGTTGGATTTTCCGCAGCGACAAAGGGTTGCGCGATAGCCGACCCTTTGTCCATCAACTTGTAAATCTGCGAGAAACGCATAAGGCCCATTTTCACGAAGGCGCATCACATTGACGGCGGGAGCTTCTTCGTTGTGCAGATTCGGGCTTTTGCTTTTGTATAAAAGGGCGCCAGAAGGGCACTGCCGAATGACGGCCGCGAGTTCTTCAGGATAAGCATTCTCAGGATAGATCCATTTGCCGGGGGTGTTTGCCAGAAACACGCCAGGAAGTTGCGTGACACAATGACGGGCATGCATGCATTTCTTAGTTTCAAACGAAACCGCGATGGTGCCAGACTCCGCCGTTTCCACGGGGGCCGCACTGCTTGACTGGGCGACTTCGGCTAAGGAACTCGCGGCACTGGATGAAGTTTTACTGTGCCCCGCGCCGTTACCAGCAAGGCGTTGGGCGCGGATCATGACTTCGCGAATCTGTGACTCTGCGACCTTTAGCTGTTCAAGACAGGCGTGGATATTTTTATTATCTTTCTCGCGGCTCGTTAGCTCATCCACGAGTTTTTTAAAGACATCTTCAAACTGCGAAAGGCGTTCATTGATAATCACGAGCTCTCCTTTTGAGGAGAGGGCTGACATAAACCGGTTCATAGCAAAGCTCATTCCGGCATTGACTCCCGGGCAGCTCGCAGACGCCGGCATGTGAGTGAGCGTTTCGCCGATAATTCCCATCGTATGCATCACTGTGAACGCGATTTCAATGAGCTCTTTCTTTTCAGCACTTGGGCGATTCTCGATCGTATAGACTTGAACAAGAGACTTCAGCATAAACATGTAAAGCGCATTAGAAAGGTCGATGTACTGTGCGGCCAGCGGTTCATCGACGAGCACGCGGTGTTCTTTATCTAAAGGCACGCGCATCACCGGATTCCTTGCAACCGGACGAGAAGGGTCAAACTTTGGATTCTTTTTCAGAAGCTCTTCGTATTCTTTTTTGACTCCCATGAAACGGGCAAAGTGAGAGCCCTCTTCCTGAAGAGCGCCCTCGCCTTGGGTGATGATCGTGTCCAGAGCTTTAAAGGCTGTTTCTTTGTCTTTAATGATCATCAAGCCTGGTAATGGAGAATCTAAGGGGCCGATTTGTTGAGCGGGGCTTCCGCAGAAGAGATCTTTTTCTCCGACCGTCTCGCACAAATAAGCAATGGAATCCCGCAAGGCCTGATAGAGGTCTCCGACCGTATCGTAGTCACCATGATAGGGCATCAATTTTCCCGGTTGAGAAGTGCGGCTGTAGTGAACTTCGGAGTTAAAGCTCTTTCCATCTTGCAGTTCGATGGCGCGCGGACGCTCCAAGAAGATGAAATGATCCAAGGTGTTCATGTCAAACTTCGCAAGCTCAACAACGATGCCTTCGGGATACATCCCTGGAAAGGCGGGAAAGTTCGGACGCGAGAAGTGAGGCGTACAACCGATGGCCACGAACAAGTTTGAAACCAGTGCCAAATGAGTCATCTCTTCAAGGCACACGCCAAGAATCACGCGACGCCAGCGCTCGATGGCTTCGAGCTCTTCGGGACTGACTCCTTCGGCGATAGTTCTTTTAAGGCCAAACATCGCATACAGATAAAGACACATGAAATTGTGTTCTAGCTCGGCGGCCTCGGCCAAAGTTGAAAAGAGTTGCACTCTCGACTCGATGACGATGTTTGCATTGGCCATAAAAATTCCTTTTCAGCGAGGATAACAAGGAGCTTGCGTTTTTCAACATGCTAAAAAGCAGCTAGGCAGTGGTGATAGAAGCTCATACCATTTAACTCCACCACGGAGAAAACCTATGGCACACAATAAGCTGCACACGGCTGTTTCAGGTCAGGATCATATTCAAGGAAATGAGAAAGCGAGTATTACTCTTTTGGAGTATGGAGATTACCAGTGTCCGTTCTGTGGAATGGCATATCCGGTTGTTAAGAGGTTGCAGCGCCATTTTGGCAAGGACCTGCGTTTTAGTTTTAGGAATTTTCCACTCATCCAATCACACCAGCATGCGCTGTTAGCCGCCGCTGCGGCGGAGGCCGCGGGCAATCAAGGCCGCTTCTGGGAAATGCACGATATGCTGTATGAAAATCAAGATCGTTTGACGGCCCAGGATCTCGCTCACTATGCGACGAGTTTACAGCTGGACCTTAGAAAATTTGATGAAGACATCAAAAGCGAAGCGATCTTAAATCGGGTGCGGGCTGATTACATGAGTGGAGAAATGAGTGGCGTCGAAGGTACTCCGACCTTTTTTATCAATGACGTGAAGTACGTCGGACCATCTCAATTTGACGAAATGAAGCGCTTTATCGAAGGCATTATTGATCAGCCGTCGTTGATTGTTTAACAGAGCTCTGAGCAAAGCAAATTGATTGCTCGACCCTGACCTTTTGCAGACTTTCCTTGCCGAATTCCACATTTTAAGCTGGGATATGTAAAAGGGGACTACAATTATGAAAGCAAAATTACCACTCATTGCACGTATCATCTTTGGCTTTATCTTTTTCGCTTCCGGTTTGATGGGGTTGATCATGACCATCAAGGGGACACCTCCGCCAGAAGGTCTTCCTGAGAAGCTCGTTGCCTTTAATACGGGGTTGGCTGCAACCGGCTACTTTATGTATTTGCTAAAAATCACTGAGACTGTTTGCGGGTTGTTAATTTTAACCGGAAACTTTGTGCCGCTTGCGCTCGTTGTTATTGCGCCGGTGACTTTGAACATTTTTATGGTTCATGCGTTTATGGCTCCAAGCGGATTGCCACTCGCGCTCATCTTGGGCTTGTTACAGATCTATTTGGCGTTCTTTGCTCCGCCGTACGCTCCTGTGATTAAACAACTCTTCCGTCGTAAATAAGTATTATATCATTTCATGGGAGGGCTCCTCTCATGAAACGATTAAAAGAAGTTATTAAATCCAGCTTTCTGGCTGGGATTGGCGTGATCCTTCCTCTGGTATTAATGGTTTTTCTTTTAGAGAAACTTACAACCATGACCGGAAAGATCACGTCGCCACTTGCAGAGTCTATTTTCCCACAACATTTTTATCTACGAAACTTTGCCGCTGAGTTTGTGACTTTTCTGTTGCTGCTGTTTTTCGCATTTCTCTTGGGAGTTGTGGCAAATACCCGGTTTGGCCTATGGTTCGGTGACTGGGTTGAATCACGCACGCTGATGCACTTACCGATCTATCGCACGCTCAAAGAATTTTCTAAAAGGCTTGTTCCGAAAGAGAATAATGTTTTATTTGAGCCTGCTCTTCTTACCAGGAAAGATGAGATGCCGACGTTGGTTTTTATTGTGGAGCATTTGCCGCACGGACAGGTGGTGATTTTTACTCCTTCGGCTCCGGCGGCTTTCACAGGGAGTATTCAGATCGACTTAAGGACGGATGTTGAAGTTCTGCATGTTCCCGTGATGGACGTCATCAAAGCTTATTCGTATTGGGGAGTGGGAACCGCGAAGATATTGGAAAAGAGCATGTATTTCCATCGCCCCTTACCCAGTAATCTTCGCGAGCGGTCGTTTGATAGATAAACGCGACCGTCCCTATTCTGATTACTGATTCGGCTGTTGTTGTGGTTCTGCAGGTTTTGCTTGGGGTGCAGGAACCTCGTTAGATTGCGGAGCTGCCACGGCACCAGAACGGTCGCCTGGCACCTGTGATCCAACATCAGGGGCTGTTGCGCCTGGACGATTGGATTCATACGGATTGAGCTTTTCGTGGCTGCTCGCCATAAAATAAACGACAACAGCTGCTGCGACGGCAAAGAAAAGTGCAAGATAAAGAATTCCTGCAACACTTCGTTCTTTTTTCGGACTATGCCCGGTACCGGTTGTTTCACTCACGGATGCCATAAACACTCCTTTTCAAAGGTTATCTATAGCTGCCTATTATAACCGGTCCGCCACCCATCATTTATGAAGATCTCCCGAAATACCTTCGCTTTTTCTTCAAGTGCCAGGTCCTGTTTCTTGTTACAGGATGTCAGAATCTCCGAGGATCGGACTATTATCTATGCGATTTTTTTTCGAAGTAAAAAACTGACGTTTTAAACCAAATCTAAAAGCTTCAATTTTTTCTGGGTTTGGAGCTGTGTTGAGCCAATTTAGTGTTCCAATTTGATCAAATGCCAATGTGGTATCTTCGCAAACAGGAATGAGTAGTTTAGATAATTTTAATTTTCCATGAAGAGTGCTGTATGGGTAAGCCTCAACTCTTTCACATATGCCCGCGCTTACGGGATTGCGATAGTTATACTTATACGCATTCAAGAAATAGTTTGGATGTTGCAAAATGCATTTGTAGTGGCGTCCGGCGAAAGTCTCGTTGATTCTATTGCCCGCACGAGTCAGTTTACGGCTTGTTCGTGTCATAAACTGATGCATGCACTGACTGATATTCGCATCTGGAGTAGAGGCTATCAGATGATAGTGATTACTCATTAAAACAAAACTATGAATACGTAAGTTGTGTTCATGAGAGGTTCTGGTCAACTCCTGGCAGAATATTTCCCAGGCGGTCGGCATAGGCAGGTTGAACCATTCCCGATTAATACAACGGGCGCTGATATTGTACGGAAACTCTGACTGAAGAATTGCTTTGGCTCTAGGCATGTCCAGGATAACTGCAAGCCTCGAGCCTGCCTCGGGTGCGGTTATCCTGGCTTTGATGTGGCGGCGCGTCCGGAAAGAGGACCTGGCACCTTAAAAGACGGATTTAAGGTATTCAGCAAAGGCTGGGAAGTTCATGGCGCCGCAGTGTCCGCCGAATGGGAAGATCACCGCGCGGTCGCCAAACTTGCTGCGGATCCAATCGATGTCACCAGACTTTAAGATAAAGTCGTCAGCCGTGTGAACAATGAAAAGGTTCTTGTGAGTTTGTACGTACTCACCGAATTGGTAGAAGCTGGATTCTTTATTCATCTTATCGATGCTGTAGCCAGAGCCTTTTTGTTTTTTCACCTGCGGATAAAGGAACTGACTCATGTACTGTTTAAATGAGAACTGGCGAGCTTCATCGTAGCGAGCGTTGCGATGATAGCGAGTCACCGGCATCTTCAGAATTTTCAAATCGTGAATCTGCTGGCTCGCGAAGATCACATCGCGCAGACTGTCGCGGAAGCTGCCGCCGATAAGATAAGCAAGATCCTTGCTGTCAAAGCCCAGTTCGCCAAAGGCTTGCTGTAAAAGATTTGGATCGGTGAAGTCAGCGTGTGCGCTCAGGTACTTGCCGCCAACGTCAATCACGCGGTTAAAAACGAATAGCTTGCGATTGTCACTGAGTGTGTTGCCGATATTATAGAGGTTATCCAGCGAGTTCACGGCTTGCATCAGATCCATTGGTGGATCGATCATCAAAACGCGCTCAAAGTTGAAAGCTTTTTCTGTTTGATCCAAGCGATGCATAAAGACCGCCTGCAAAGCACCGAGTGAGTAGCCCACGAGTGAGTAAGAGCGCGGCTGGATTTTCTTCTCAGTTTGAAGTTTCGAGTTCACAGCGCGAAGAGCTTTATAAAGATCTTGCGAATCAGCCGGCGTAAATCCTGGAAGGCCCGTTTTACTTGCCGAAAGTGCGAATCTCCAAGAGAAACCGTCGTCAACAGTCACAGTTTGATAGCCGAGGTCATAGAGCTGCTCTGCTAAAAATAGAGCGCCCGCAGATTCAGCCACGCCACCGGTTCCAGGAACAATGAAAACGAGCGGTGCTGTGGCATCTTTCTGAACTCGGTACGTGAATTTCAAATCAGAGTCTTTTTCAAAGAGGAACGTCTGACGTCGTTCAGGTATTAAGCTGATCGTTGCACGTTTTGAGCGATCGTCTTTAGGGGATGCGAGTGTTTGAGTGACAGTCATTGCAAGGGGATTTGCAAGAACAGCGTTAGGTTGTAAAACCGCCGGGGTGGCAGAGGCAAAGAGAGGAAAGAACATGCTAGAGACAGTGACAAGAGCAAGTAAGCGCATGGGAACTCCGATTCGAATAATGTGCGAGTTTTAGTCCCATTTTAGAGAGTTCGCAAGAGGCAGCCTGCAGACTAAGTAGTCCTTACAAGCGGAAGTTCCAGAGTGGGTATTGCAGACCACAAACGAGCGCTTACACTAGCGAGGTTTCCCTCACGATCGTCAGGCCCATCTTTACCAAAGCTTGAGGTCACCTAGGATTTTCTTGGTGGTCTCTTTCGCGCGGAGGCCTCCGTAGGATTTGCTTTTGGTGGGCTTAAGGTCGCGGAAGTTCGTAACGACGATATATTCGAGGCCATCCTTTTCAAGGTGGGCGACAAACCAGCCAAGTGCGAGCTTGTGGCTCTTGTCATAGAAGCTCGAACCGGTCTTTCCGTTTAGCTTAAAACCATCAGGCGAGGTTTCCAGGTAAGTAATATCCTGAGTAAGCTTCATCGAGCGGGGAGAAGCCGAAAGGCTGTTCGTCCACAGTTTCTTCATAAAGTCGACTTGCTCATAAGCTGTGATCTTTAAAGCCGGGCCTTTGGCGTTCGGGGCCACCAGCCAGGCCTGGGTGATACCGGCTTTGAGGTCCTTGTTTCCATAGTTGAAGCTATTGAGATAAGCTTGAAGTTTTTCCTCGCCGATCTTTGGGGTCAGCCTTTGCGAGAACCAAACGATGGAGTCCCTCATCCAGCTCTTGGCATCCTGATCATGATTGGCTTCGGGGCGGACGTCTTTTTTACCATCCCATTTCAGCACTTCGGTTTCGTCTTTCAGGGCGCCGGAGTCGAAGGCCATTACCGCCAGTGGTACCTTGAACGTTGAAGCTGCCGGATAGTCCACACGACAGTTTTCCTCGCCGATGACTTTCTCAAAGGTGTTGGTTTTCATATTATAAAGCAGAAAACACCCGGCGGCGTTTTCGAAGTAGTCTTTGGCATCAAGAGTTTTCGGTTTTAGTGGAGCTGCGAAAGCAAAGCCGACAAAAAGAGACATCACTGCGAGACATTTGACCAAACTTGTTTTCATAGATCCTTTCCTAATCTTTCTTATAACATATTGAGCATGCACAAAGACATGCGATGGTTTCAAGTGACGATTCTAATTCTAGTCCTTTTAGTCCTGGCATGACCAAGCCTAACCCATTGAAGTCGCTAGCTTTCTGTCCTTCAAAAAACCTTACTTGCAAAATATTACACCTTATGGTGTAATATTAATATGGACCAGTTATCAGATGTACTGACTGCTATTTCTCATCCCACGCGAAGAGCGATCCTTGATCAGCTTTCGAATGGGCCTGCACGCTTTCTCGACATTGCAGAGCCTTACGATACGGCTCTGAACTCGGTGACGAAGCATTTAAAACTCCTCGAGCGGGCGGGACTGATTGAGCGCGAAAAGCAAGGGCGCGAAGTGATGATCTCGCTCCGGGCTGAACCGCTCAAGCAAGTGGCGGGCTGGGTGCATGAGTACGAGCGGTTCTGGAATAAGAAACTTGATCAGTTTGAACAGCATTTTAAAGATAAGAAAGCAAAGAAGGAGAAGAAGAAATGAAAAATGCAAAGACCATGGCATTGAGCTTTGAACGCACCATCGCGGCCTCTCCCAATGAAGTTTATGACGGCTGGCTCAATCCAAAAGTTCCGGGCACTCCTTGGCACGAATACGACGATTTGATTCTCAATGTGAAAAAGAACGGCCTGTATTACTGGCTTACCAACGGCAATGTTCACTATGGCCGCTTTCTCGAACTCAAACGCGGTAAAAAAATCAGACTCACATGGATGTCACGATATACTCTCGGCGAAGAATCCACAGTGACTTTGACATTTAAAAAAGTGAGCGAGGGCACGCTGATGACGCTCACACACTCTGATCTGCCAAAAGACGAGAAGGCAAAGGCGCACGAAGGCGGCTGGAACTACTTCATGGATCGCATTGTTGAGCACTATGCAAAAAAGAATTTACGTCGGAAAAATTAGAGAGGGGTAAAAATCATGAGCACTTCGAAACTAGACTTCAAGTTTGAAAGAGTCATTCCTGCTTCGCCCGAGGAAGTCTTTGATGCTTGGTTAAATCCAGAGACACCGGGGACTCCTTGGAACGAGAGCGATAAGTTAATACTCAACCCTCAATTGGATGGACTCTGGTATTGGAATTTCAAAGGCAAATCCTTATATGGCCGCTTTGTTGAGCTACACAGGCCGATGCGAATGCAATATACATGGGTTTCACCGAACACTTTAGGATTAGAATCCATCGTAACCCTGACCTTCCAAAGAAGAGGCGAGGATACACTGATGACTTTAGTGCATTCGGATCTTCCTGATCATGAACTTGCAAAGGGGCATGAGAACGGATGGGGCTATTTCTTGGATAGATTTCCGGCTCAGTTTGCCAAGAGGTAAATTCATCAGCATTGAAATCAAACAAAAGCCAAAGCGGTTGCCGAATCCCTCTTTGGCATAAACTATATAGTTAGTTCGACGTCAAATAATACGAATTTAGGGAATCAAAGCCATTCGGGACTTAATCTTTCCTTCAGCTAGCTCGTGTAACCAGTGATTGACCTCTTTTAGCGGCGCGGTTTCAACTTGTGGTTTGATTTTTCCGGCAGCAATTAAATCATAGAGCTCTTCCATTTCGATATGAGTTCCCCAGAAAGTACCTTGAACACGAACTTGATAGGTAATAGCAGCGGTAGATTCGATAGTAACTTTTGTTGAGCCCAAGCCGACAAGCACAATCGTACCGCCGGGTTTAATGTAGGTTTGCGCATCTTTGAATGTCGATTCGAGACCAACAAAATCCACAATAACATCAAAAGACTGAGGTGCGAGTGTAGAAAGCTGTTTCGAGTTAAGGACCTTTTGCACGCCAAATGATTTTGCCATCTCGAGATTCGATTCTTTTAAGTCACAAGCAGTGACTTGGGCACCAAGGGCTAAAGCAATCTGTACTCCATTCATACCAAGCCCGCCAAGGCCGATAGCTAGAAATTTAGAGCCTAAGCCGACCTGACCTATGGTTTTGATGGCGTGGTAAGGCGTTAACACAGCATCAGTGGCGACGGCTGCGACTTCAGGGCTGATGCCTTTTGGAACTTTGACGATATTACGTGCGGGGACTTTCAAATATTCAGCATAAGCGCCGTCTTGTCCCAAACCAATAAATGTTCTGCCTGGATCGTTGCATAGGTTATCATGCCCGGAACGGCAGAAGTTGCAATGCCCACAAGGGTTCGGCCCGTGTACGGCGTACAATTCTCCGGCACTGTAAGCCGTGTCAACTTCCGAGCCTTTTTCTACGACTTCGCCACAGGCCTCGTGGCCCATTGTGAATGTCTCTTTGTACGGAATATCTCCATGCAAAATATGTAAATCAGAGTGGCAAATGCCGGCTGCACGAATTTTTAAAATGACATCCAGAGGACCTGGCTTAGGTTTCGGAATATCAACTAACGAAAGCTCTTTTTGGCCGGGAACATATCTTGCGGCAAACATAGGGGGTCCTTTCTCAGAAAAGATTTTGAAAAAATTCTACCGAGTTACCAAAGTAAAACAAGAGTGCGGCACCTCACTAAAACTTCTCGTTGCTATAAAACAAATATTATTTCATTCAATCGCGCCTTCTGTTGGTTTTATTTTGACCAACTTCAGTCAGCGATTGCAGAGTTTGTCCGTCGCCTAAGTGGCGGTGTTCGATATGGCGCCTGACAAGAGTGGTGGTTTGTCACCGTCTAGGAACGTCAAAATTATTTTCCCTGCCAAGTAGGTCAGGTTCGCTCTGGCGAAATAGCTATATCTTTATAGCAGAGAGCTCTGTATTCTGATCACCACTGTCCGTTCTGACAATTCATTAGATTTTCTTTTGTCTTCTTCGAATGGCCCCCAAGCTTTTTTAGGGAGGCATAAAATGGGAAAAAAATTATACGTTGGTAATCTGTCATATTCAGTTGATTCAAATCAATTGAACGATCTGTTCGCGCAAGCTGGTTCTGTTGAATCTGCGAATGTCATTATGGATCGCGACTCTGGTCGTAGCAAAGGCTTTGCTTTTGTTGAGATGTCAGATGCCGCTGAGGCTCAAGACGCTATTGGTAAATACAATGGTTTTTCGCTTGATGGGCGCGCGATGAACGTATCTGAAGCAAAACCTCAGGAAAACCGCAAATCTCGTAGCGGCGGAAGCTTTCGACCGCGTACTGCTTACTAGATATAAATAGTCACTAGCATGAGAAGAGTCGGCTATAAGTAGCCGACTTTTTCTTTTATAGAAATGAAGGTTAGAATGTCCGTACAAGTCATTTCTTTTAATTGTCATCTCCGCACGAAAACTGGAAAAACAATTAGTCACAGTACGAACAAAGATGTTCTTACCGCCGCGGAGGAGACTCCGCTTTTTCTAAAGGGTCTTTCTAAACATCTCGCAGGCCTGACCAAAGGTGAAAAAAGGGTGATTCATTTGCCCGCCGAAGAGGCTTACGGGTTCTATGATCCCAAAAAGGTGATCCTGTATCCTCGAAAGAAATTGCCGAAAGAGATTCGCGTGGGATCTCTGATTCGCCTTGCGGGAAAAAGTGGCCGGGTCCATACGTATACAGCAGCACAAATTCTTGGTGAGTTCGTGAGTCTCGATGGGAATCATCCGTTGGCTGGACAGGATTTAATTTTTGAAATTGAAACCCTTGAAGTTCGTGAAGCTTCAGACGAAGAGCTTGAAGAATTATCCAATCCTCTTTCAAAACAGGTATTACACTAATGGCGTCTAAACCGAATTGCCGAAATTACAATCACGGAAAACAAAACCCTCCAGTTGCATTCTGCCCCTCATGTGGCGAGAAATTTATGAGCCATGTAAAGGCTCACAAAACCTGCGACGCTCAGACTCATGCGTTCGATAGAAAAAACCGCAGTCTCTTTTGCTCTAATTGCGGTAAGGATTTGAATAAGTAGATTTCCGCTTGAGAGGAGTCCTTTTTTTAAGTCCGTTGAAAGCGAGAATCATGTTTTGCGAGGGCTTTTAAGAGAAGTTTTTGAAGCATTTTATATTCGCTAGAGGAGAGTCCTCCGAGAAAGCTCTTCATTGTCTCAGTAATTTCTCGCTCGGCATGTTCAAGCTGCCTTTTTCCCGATGTGGTGAGGTTCACCCAGTATCGGCGACGATCCTCATGGTCCTCTTTGCGACTTAGGAAGCCCGCGGCTTCGAGATTATTAATAATTTTGGTCACATCGCTCTTATCAAAACCCACTCGTTGAGCCAGGGCTTGCTGATTGCTTGGGCCAAATTCTTCCAAGGTCGCCATTACGGCGTATTCAGGCATTCTGAATTTGATTTTGCTCTGTACGGCGTTTCTGTAACCTATCCTGCTCAGAATCAGCATCAGGTACATAGGCAGATCGAGAAGGCGGGTCGGCAATTCGTTTTGTGAATCATTTTGAGGCTTTAAGTCCATAATATCGACTCTAATATGAAATTAGTGGGAAATCACCTACAATTATAGTAGGATGATACCTACTATATAAATTGTCTTGAGACAAGGAGTGGATATGAGCAAAGTTTCGGTCATCAATATATTTACGGTAAAAAATGGCAAACTTGATGAGTTTATCGATTTACAACAGCGCTTTGCCTCTGAACTTTCGAAAAATTTTGATGGCCTTATTGGTGGTAGGATGTTCAAGGGGCTTGATGGAAAGACAGCAGTTCTAGTCAGCGTTTTTGCCTCTATGGAGCAGCAAGAAGCCGTTCGTAAACTTCCGATGTTTCAAACACATATTGAACACTTGCGAACACTTATCGACGAGGCGAAACCCGCACTTTTCGAAATAGCATATACGGTCGGAGAGTTTGTTTGATAGCTACTAACGACGGATGTACTCAGTGGTGTGACTAAGAAATTTATAAGTACTTCATGGACTGCATTGTCGAGCACTATGCCAAGAAGAGTGTACGTAAAAAGAAATAGCAGGCTCAGTGCAATATTACATAAGGCGTTTCAGAGGCCCTTTGGTAGTATGTTTGAAAAAATATCTACCAACATCATTAGGAGGCCGTCGTGTCTAGCGAACCTATTCGTGATCCTTTGAAGGACCATCTTTTAACGCCCCAAAACTCAGCGTTCATTGTGATTGATTATCAACCCATTCAGGTGAGTTCCATCCGCTCGATGGATCAGAAGGAATTGGTATTCAATATCGTTCATACGGCAAAGGCCGCAGTAAACTATGATCTTCCGATAGTTCACTCGACTGTGAACGTCACGAGCGGCAGAAATAAGCCACCGATTGGCCCCTTGATGGACGTGTTGGCAAAATACCCAACCTATGATCGCACCACGATCAACAGTTGGGAGGACGTGGAGTTCAAAAAAGCCGTCGTTGCCACCGGCAGAAAAAAGCTGATCATGACGGCCCTATGGACCGAAGCCTGTCTTGCCTTCCCTGCGCTTGATGCGATGAAAGAGGGCTATGAAGTTTATGTTGTCGTGGACGCCGTTGGTGGAACTTCTGTTGCAGCCCACGAGGCAGCTCTTCGTCGCGTAGAGCAGGCCGGCGCAAAGCTTATCAGTAAGACCCAACTCTATTGCGAACTTCAACGTGATTGGGCCCGCGCAAAGACAGTGCCTGGCTTCATGGATGTCTTCGAGAGCTGGGATGGTTTTAATCCGGAGAAGAATGCAAAGAGAGATTAGGTGACGATAACTGAATGGCATCGCGTGCAAATCGTCCTAACATTATTTACTTTCTCGTGGATAATCTCGGGCTTGGAGAACTGGGATGCTATGGTGGAGGCCTTCTTCGCGGGGCGGATACCAAACGTATTGATACGTTCTCGCAGCAAGGGATGAAGCTCTTTAATTTTGCTCCTGAAGCTCAATGCACGCCTTCGCGTTCAGCGTTGATGACGGGTCGGTATGCCATTCGCTCCGGCAATCACACCGTCGCCTTGGCCGGAGATGAAGGAGGCTTAGTCGCGTGGGAACAAACCATGGGCGATATTTTGTCGAAGCAGGGGTATGCCACTGCCTGTTTTGGAAAGTGGCATATCGGCGCCAGTGAAGGGCGTTGGCCTACGGATCATGGCTTTGATGAGTGGTATGGCATTCCTCGGACTTGGGATGAGTGCCTGTGGCCCGAAGATCCTTGGTACAAACCCGAGCGCGACGGAATCACTTATGTTCTTGAAAGTCGCAAGGGTGGTAAAGTCCAAATTGACCAGCAATTGACACTCGATGTGCGACGAGACATCGACAGTGAGTTCTTACGCCGCAGCCGAAAATTTATTGAACAGAGTCAGCAGGCACGAAAGCCCTTCTTTCTTTATTTCAATCACTCATTGATGCATTTTCCGACGATTCCACGTAAAGAGTTTAAAGGTAAATCGGGTCAGGGCGATTGGGCCGACTGTCTCCTTCAGCTGGATGCGGATTTTGGCTCTTTACTTGATATGCTTAAAGACCTTGGAGCGGAAGAAAATACGATTGTGGTGTTTTCCGGAGATAATGGCCCCGAAGAACTGGAGCCTTGGCGCGGTCACTCAGGATTTTTTGACGGTTCTTACTTTACCGGCATGGAGGGTTCTCTCCGCACACCTTGCATTGTTCGCTATTTGGGAAAAGTTCCGGTGAATCAACAGAGTAATGAGATTGTTCATATCACGGATATGTTCACGACTCTCTTGCGATGGGCGGGGGCCGAGATCCCTAAGGATCGTGAAATTGACGGAGTTGATCAGCGCGGTTTTTTAGAGGGACGACAGCGCAATTCATCTCGCGAGGGGTTTCCTTATTGGATGGGTGATACTTTGTACGGAGTGAAGTGGCGCGATTTTAAACTCGTGATGTATCTACAAAGAACCTTGACGGAACCTCCGCAGAAATTGGCAACGCCTCACCTGGTTAATCTCATAGTGGATCCCAAAGAAAGAAATGCAGTGGACTTTCCATACTTGCATTCTTGGGCCGGAGCTCATCACGCAAAAATCTTAAAAGAGTTTTTTGAAAGCGTAAAACGCGAACCTCTCATTCCTGCGGGGGCGCCTCTTGAATATACGCCTTATCTGAAGCGGCCTGACGACCGAGATAGAGAAACTTTCCATTTACAGCCTTGATCCTGCAGACTAAAAAGATATGATTGGGCTCAGCCACGGCGCTTGGAGAACCCATGAGAAAATTAATCTTAAGAATATCTGTTTCAATCGATGGATTTATGGAGTCCTCTGCCGGAAAGCTCGATTTTGGCAAATCCAGAAGTCCCGAAGGTGCGGCTTTGGTGGCAGAGAAAATGAGCCAAGCCGGAGCCCATCTAGTAGGTCGAAAAACATTCAGCGAGTTTGTTAGTTTCTGGCCGACAGCGAGCGGTCCCAATGCCAAGGCGATGAACGATATCCCAAAAATCATCTTTTCAAAAAAAGGTTTTGATCCCACCCAAGTGACAAGTGCAAAGGGATGGGCGGATGCAAGAGTTTTGACGGGCGATCTGGCCGAGGAAATTAAAGCTTTGAAGCAACAACCAGGCAAAGACTTGATGGCTCACGGAGGCATCGAGTTCGCACAGAACCTCGTTCAAACAGGCCTCGTCGACGAATTCCTTTTAGCCGTGCACCCAGTAGCCGCCGGCCGCGGCGCCGGCCTCTTTGAAAAGCTCAGCAAGCCTTTGTACCTCAAGCTGATTGATACGAAAGTTTTCAGTACTGGAGCGATGGTGCAGGTGTATCAGCCAGAAAACCTATCCAGCTAGTTTGAAATCGCTAGAGGCGCGCTATTCTATCTTGAAAAAAAATGAAATAGCATAAACAGGAATAGCGCCGCGAAAAGTGAATACACAATTATAACCCTCCGTAGCTTTGTGGGTTTCGCGTCCTTATTTCTGAAAGGTGTTTTTCCTATTGGATTTAGTTCACGTAACTTTGAGCGCTGGACGTGAGTTTGTATACCGTTTGACTCGATTTCTACTAAAACAAATCCTATAGAAGAGCTTGAGCTATTGGTCTCTTTGGCAATAACCACTACTCTCAGTCCCTGCGGAGTAGTCATCCAATACTTTCTTCCTATAACGATGGGGCGCAATTAGTCTCCGTACTTGTCTTCAATTATTTATTCGGAGTTTTTCCTGTTTGGACGGGATAAAGGCATGATCCAGAGAATGCGGGCATCTGTGTCGAGTAAGGGCTTACTCGATCAAGAGTATTATAAAAAGCTTGGATATTTGAAGTGAAATCAGACTCTTTTCTGGCGGAGTAAATGACTTGAAGAATATTTTTTTTATTTTTTAAATAGGCAGCGGCCTCAAAGTTATTCGGGGAAGGGCCATTAAGAAAATACCTTACTTCAAACTTATATTTATTTTTTGAAGTATATGCAGGCTGTTTTTCTAATTTGAACTTTGGGCTTTTTGCTTTGTATGGATCTGCAACTTCTTTCACAAGTTTTTCTACTCCATCTTCTCCTTTTGCAAACGGATGAGCGATTTGGGCATAAATGACTGCAGGGCTATTATTAAAGGTATTGCCTTCCTGGATATAGAAACTACATACTCCAAAGTTCGAAGCAGAGTCTTTATCAAGAAAGTAGTTGGGAGGAGCGTGAACTCCAATAGAACTATCGTCTCTTATAAGTATGGCATCAATATCTTCAATTTTATTTTCTGCAAAAAGGAATGAACAAAAAAATAAAGTTCCAAAGAAAGTTAATTTTGAAAACTCGTGCATATTGCCTCGTAAACTATTTGATTTAGATATAAACAATATCAAATATATAAAACGATTGCGATGAATATGCACAATCGAGTGGCCTTAGGTCTGAATAAACTTTGAGACGCAGTAATTTGAAATAGCGTTGAAAGTATTAAACGCGTTCTCTGCTTTCTAAAACACGCACTAACTACTTCTGTCCAGGAAAGTAATTTCCACTTTATTTTTGAAAGATACATTGTTCATATTATAAATATGAGTAAATTTACATGCGTTTTATTTTTAGCAGTCTTGCTCAAACTCAATTTCTCACTGGCGTTAGATCCAAAAGATATAGATCCCAAAGAATTAGATAAGATGATCAAGAAGTCAGAACAGATAGTAGCTAGTGGGCATGCCTTCTACAGAAGTTTGGCGTGCCCTGATGGCTCAACTCCAGAGTTTGCTGGAGTAGGGACTAATTATGGAAAGAATGGCGAGATAATTGATAGCTATCGTATTCGATGCAAAGATGGCACTAAGGGAAACTATGAGTGGGCGGAAGGGCAGACGACTCCTCCAAACCCTCCACCAGGATTCCGATTCAAAACTGCAAGTGAACTCAAGAGATTTAGTCCAAGAGGAAGAGTGAATGAACTTTCAGTTTCACCTACTGGTACAGTGTGGATTACGACAGCTGCAGGCTATTCTTATTTCATTAATAAGTTTGAAGATAACTGGGTGCCTGGCTCTTTGTTGGCTACAAAAGATAAGTACGCAAGTGACCTTGAAAGAATTAGTTTTTTTAATACCAAAATAGCTATCGCAACGGGGGGATTAAACGGAAAAATCTATCATACAGAAGATGGCGGTATTACATGGAAAGAGAGTAAGCCAACCCATGATCAGTGGGTATATTCAGTATATTTCACCCCGGACGGAAAAGTTTGGATGGGTGGGTCCGCTGGATTGATCACCTATTCTGAAGACTTTGGAAAAACATGGAAGCAGCTTAAGACCTCATTTAATACCGATCACCGTCTTGCTTCGATTTTTATGTCTAACGATAAGGCGGGGATTGCCGGTTCGTTGGATGGCAATGATTTGCGAACAACCTTAGATAATTGGGAAACCTCCAAATCTATCGCAACTCCAAAGTCACAGAACTTAACGGAGAAAAATGCCCGCGATACCTTGAAAAAAATCTCGGAATTCAATGGTGAGTTTATAGTTAAACAGTCTGATTTGGTATTTCATACCAAAAAAGCCAACATTAAGTGGAGCGGCTTCAAAGACCTTAAAATATTAGATTTTAGCATAGATACTGAAGCAAAAAAAATCTACCTCATAGATAGTAGTGGTTACGTGTATACTTCTTCAGACCTGAACAATTTTAGTAAGGTCGGAACAGAGCGTGTTCAGGTACCAGTCATAGATTCAAAGTTTTCGGCGGGATACTTTCACGTACTTGATGCTGATACGGTTATTTATAAGATTGGCAACGGAAAATTTGAAAAGCGGGCGCCTTTGTTCTACTAGGCAAAGAACTTTCGCGGACGGTTCGTTCCACTCAAAGAGTCGAAGATATTAAATTGGCGGCGGCGGGCCACTTTACTTCGTGTAGTTAAAGCTTTTATCGAGATCAACAGGTCGTGTGGAAGCGGATGATCCGTCATGAGAGGCATCGAAGAGCCCAAAGTTAAGGACTCCGTTAGAGGCATAATAAATATCAAAGCCTGCAGTACCTGATGCCGTCACTTGTTCTCCGTTACAAACTAAGCCCGCGACATCTTTAGCGACCCCCAATGCCCAGTTTGTAAATCCGCAGAAAGAGTTTGTGTTATAGCTATTAACGACCGATGCATTCAGTGGCGTGACCAGCATATTGATAAGGACTTCATCGATTGCCACATAGTTGGTGGTCGAAGAAATGACACTTCCAATTGTGTAGGTTCCTTTAGCTTCCATTTTCAGAAGCCCCGTCGAGCAGCGATAATCAGCATAAGCACTCGAAGTCATAGAAAACTGTCCGTTGGTGAAATTTGCGGTACGGAAATCATAGAGCTGGCCGGCAGGGGCGCAGTTAGAACCCCAGCTACTGCCCTCGATGCTTTCGCTCGGCTCATTGGCAGTTTCTTTTTTCTGACATGCAAGTAGAGATAGCATCACAAGACTGATAATAAGTGTTTTCATCGCCTATAAATCGGCATCAGTCTATATAAACTTAAATGATTTACTTTGTCTCATTTTAAAGCCTCTTGAATACTTCAAGAGAGAAGAGATGAGGAATTTTGCGCACTTGCTTCTGGTTCGTCTTTGATGTCGCTTTGGAATTGGAAAGTTGAGATTAAAGAAAATTTTGACTCCGCAAAACTTACTGGAGATGAAAAGGTAAGTTTCGAACTGTCTTTATGGAATTTAAATCAGATTGGGATAGCTATCAGAGTTTAAAGTTAAGATAACGTTGGAAGCAGCCTTATCACTTAAAGAGACGTAACTTCCAGGACCAAGGTTTTCGGGAAATATCGCAATACACGTGCCTGTGCGAAATTTTGATTGATATCGAATTGCCTCTATTTTTGCCGCCTTCACTAAGTTGCCGAAAGATTGGGAGTTAGATGGGATGCTAAATCTGGTAATTGATAATCTCCAGTTGGGGTGAAGAAGAGCATTTGTTAGTTCTCTCATAGTTGAAACTGGATTCGTCCTATTTAGTCCCGCTCTAATTGCTTCATCGTTCAATGTTGGCGAAGCTTCAATCCTTGATATAACTTTCAAAAATGGCTTGAGGTTGTCGGTAACAGTTATATCTAGAATATTATTAAGCACGCCGTTTACTCTATAGTCTGAAATACTAACGCCCTTAAAATCTTCAAAGCTAATTTGTTTGGGGTCTTGCTCGTCTACTTGACGCATTTCTAAGCGTGCAACCCGTGCGTTTTCTCCTATGTACAATGCGGGGAATGTAGGAAAAAAATCGTTAATTCTGCCGAAGTTAAATCTACCACCAACGGCGCTAATTCGGCTTCCTGCTGATGAAAGTGGTCTATCATTATATTGCGTTAGTACGCACCTATAGTGATTTTCGAATTCAAATTTTGAGGTTTTTTTGCAAAGAGCTTCAGTTATTTGAACAGATCGCTTAGCGCGTTCCGCAGCATAATAATAGTATTCATCCAAATAGTAAGCTTGAAGACGGGCTTCTGTTTCTTTATAGAGGTCGATATCTGCGGCACTTAACCGATCTAATAATAACTTACCTTGCTCGAAGCCCGTTTGCTTTTTGTCGGTTTGTAACTTTGGAAGATATGAAGGGCGTACTGGAGGCTTTCTCTTAATATAAGGCGGAGCTTTCTTTGCCATATATTTAGTTATGGATTGTTTCCGTTTTTAATGTCCATTAAAATATCAAGAAGCTTATTATATCGTCCAAATCGGATCATATCTCTTGGTGATATATTACCGAGCATTTGATTTTTAGTGGTAAACCATAACTGAGTTTTCTTTAAATCTCCACCAAGCATATCGGCAACAAGCTCACAGACGTTTTTAATTTCTTCAATTCTGTCTTTTAATGCCTGTGGCATTTTTCCTTCATCAAATCGTACAGTTTTAACAGATACACTGGCTATTTTTGCTAAGTCGTCATTAGAAAGCTTGAGAAAGACAGAGGCCACTTGGCGATAATTAGTATCTCCCTCAGGAGTATAAAAATCAGGAATTTTAGTATGGGCAATATTTGAAAATAACTGATGATTAATTTGATCCATATTATAGCTCCCTTTAATATTATCGGGACGAATGTAAACCAACTTTAGACCAAAATAAAGCCAAATTATCATTAAGTAAAGTCTAGTTAAAACAGATATTTATAAGTTTAATCACAATATGTGCCATTTAGAATTAAAGTATTCTCAAGTTGAACCTATTGGCTTTGAACTCCTAATCCAATATATTTGTATTCCGGTTTATTTTTCGATTCTACAAAATATGGTTCAAAAAAAGACATAAGTTAGATTCGATGACTTTCAAAAATTGCAAATTTTTAGAAGATTGCCGGAAAAGAAAAGATGAATGTCGAACGCACTATCTGAAAGTAAGCCAAATAAAGCACTGAAATAAAATCTCAGGATAAAACAAATTATGAATCAGGGAAGTTACGATAACTTCGCTTTTGGATATTATGCTTTTTTGGAGAACAACTTTCCGCTGCATCGTGGGCTTGGACCAATCGGGTTAACATTTTTCCAATGATTTCGAGCTTGCTGCGAAGTTCTTCGCGTTCTCTTGCGGTGACTACAGATTTTATTGTTAGAATCTCGATGATTGGGATGCATTCAAACGCGGAGCCGCGAGCGATCCAAAAAAATTGGCGTTTATCGCCGGAATGCCAACGGCCGTTGCCTTCGGCGATGTTGAGAGGAATGGAAAGTGCTGCGCGAGAGAGTTGGTCGGCGATGGTTTTGGTAAGTCCTTCCCTGGTGAGCAGGGATTCTACTTGTGTGCAGAGGTTGATGGAGCGTTTGTATACTTCTAAGTCTTCGAATGGAAATGCCATAAAGCGGGTAACTGCAATTCAGAAGCCAGCTCTATAAGAAAATAGATTGTTGATGAGGAAAATAGATGTCCGGTATTTGAATCTATTGTCCATTTTCTAGATCTATTTTCTAATTTTGCGCATGGAGTTTCTGGCTCGCCTTCGGCATCGCTTTGAAAATGGAAAATGGAGAATAGACGAAATTTTGACTGCGCAAAATTTGGCGGACAGGGTGAGATTCGAACTCACGGTGGCGGTTAGACCACACACGCGTTCCAGGCGTGCGCCTTAAACCACTCGGCCACCTGTCCACTTCTTGGAACGATTTGAGGTGCTAGGTTTAGCACGTTGAATGTTGCCAGGTCAAAGCTGGATTTAGGTAAAATTCGTGGAAAAACGCCACCAGAGGCCTTTTATTTCGAGTTAATGCACCCGGAAGTCGGTCGGGGGGCCGGACCTACCTCCTGAAAATAGCTGCAAAGATGAAGCTGCTCCCTTTCTCTGAGTATACTGGAAGCGGAGGATGCATGCGTTTTATTGCCCAGGTTCTTGGAGTGGTTTCTATTTGTTTCGCTGCGGGCTGTGTTTCAAGCAACATTCGTCTTCCGGCTTCTTTCAAACCTAAATATAACAACAGCACCGTCGAACTCTTAAAAGCCGCCGCTAAAAACGGGATCGTCTTTCAAGTCAGTGACACTGTTTTCCGCGATGTGCCCGCACGCCAGGTCGATCGCTGCCGCAAAGCCGATGCTCCCACTTGGTCAGCGATGCTCACGGATCTCTTGACCATGCTCAAAGAGAAAGACAAAGAAGCATACTACAACAAGTTTCACATCGTGGATATCAAACGCGGTGATAAAGCGCGCGCAGAGATCAGCGAAGACCTTTCGCATGTCACTTACCTGACAATCACTTACGCCAAACGTGAAACCCGTGAAAAGATGACCTCCACCACGACAGTCCCTTGCTATGATAGCGGCACCGATTATGAAGGCAAAGATCTCATCACAACGAATATCGACTGGCCAAATATCGAAGAGATGAAGCTCGCATTGAAGCAAGCACCCAATAAGAAAGACGTTCCGAGCTTTCAGTTCAATACGGATTTCCTGACGTTCTTAGCCGAGCGCCAGGCGATTTTGAAAATCGGTCCCGAAGTCCCTTACGCGAAGAGCAAAGATGCCGAGCCTTACTTAAAGCTCTGGCTTGAGAAGATGGCGACGGAAATCAAAGAGCCCAACAACATCGAGTACATCAGCTACTGGCTCAAAGAAATTAATACTCACAGCCGCCAAGCCAGCTCGATTCAGTTCTTCGGTCTTTATCGCGAAGGTGACGCTGCTCACGGAGTGCAGGTCGACACAGTTGGCAAGTACTCTCGCAAACTCAACAGCTATCAAGAGCCGACTTATATGTTCATGTCCTATGGCGAAGTCGGCGGCGACACCGTGACCGACGATCTTAAGGACCTCAATGCCTGCCTCCGAACCTTGACCGGGATTTACAGCAATCCGTTGGCGATGGGAACGCAGCTTGAAGCGGACGGGGATAGCTTTTTGTCTCCGGGCTATTCTTGCAAAATCGAACGCAAGCACTAATCTGACGAAATACATTTCAGTTTGAAGAGATCTCCACGCGACTTTCTTTGCATGCGCGCCTTAAGCTTTTTTCATGAAAACAATATCACTCTTTCTAAGTCTATTGCTGGCGCTTCCTGCATATCCATGCACACGCGTCCTTTCTGAATCCTCAAACCAAGACGTGATCGTCGGCCGCAATATGGATTGGGTCGAAGATATCGGTACCAATATGTGGCAATTTCCTCGAGGGATGGCTCGTAATGGACTGGCCGGCGAAAACTCGCTGAAGTGGACTTCGAAATATGGCAGCGTGATTTTATCGGCCTATGACGTCGGCACCACTGACGGCATTAATGAAAAAGGCCTCAATGCCAATGTCCTTTACCTAACCGAAGCCAACTTCGGAGTGCGCGATGAAAAGCTGCCGGGTCTAGCTGTGAGCTTGTGGCCGCAATACTTCCTCGATAACTTTGCCACTGTCGATGAGGCGGTGAAGTGGATGGAGAAAACTGCCTTCCAAGTTTTGCCTTCCGGAGTACAAACTGATTCAGGCAGAAAAGAAGGCACGGTTCACTTAGCGCTCTCGGATAAGACGGGTGATAACGCCGTCATTGAATATATTGATGGCAAAGCGCAGATCTATCACGGTCGTCAGTACAACGTGATGACCAATTCTCCACCTTACGATCAACAGCTGGTCACAATGAAGCAGTACAAAGGCTTCGGCGGCGACAAGCCCCTTCCTGGTACCACAGATGCCGCCGACCGTTTTGTGCGTGCTGCGTACTACGCGCAGAACCTGCCACCGGCAGCCGATTACCGTGAAGCCGTCGCGGGAGTCCTGAGCGTCCTTCGCAATGTCTCGCAACCTTTCGGCGCCCCGGATCCGGCACGTCCGTATGTTTCGACGACTCGCTGGAGAGTCGTTGCCGATCTTACTAAGGGCATCTATTTCTATGAAAATACTTTGAGCCCTAACTTAGTATGGGTACGACTGCAGAAGTTGAACTTCAATAAAGGAACCAGCGTGAAGAAGATCACGCTAGTTAAAAATTATGATCTCATTGGAGATATCACCGGAAAATTTAAACCCGCAAAGCCGTTCCAGTTCTTGAAACCGGATTTGCCTGCAGGTTTGAAAGCTAAGCTACGACAGACTCCGTCTGCTTCTGGTACTTCTTCATCAGGATTAGCATCAACAGTCCTGGGATCGCAATAAACATGCAAGTGTAATAGAAATTCGCCCAGCCGAGGTGCTTCACCATGTCTCCGGAGAAACCAGAAAAGAAATTTCGGCCGAGGGTCGCAATACTCGAAAGAATCGCATACTGAGTCGCCGTGTAGCGTTTATTCGTGATGGCTGAGATGAACGCGATGAATGCGGCAGAGCCCATTCCCGAAGTGACATCTTCAAAGCACACCGTAAACGCCAGCGCCCAGTTCTGTGGACCTGTCATCGTCAGGATCGCAAACGCGCCCGTTGAAAGAGCTTGCAGGATTCCAAAAATCCAAAGCGAGCGATAGATACCAATGTAGTACATCAACGTACTTCCAAGGAAGAGTCCCACCATGCCTGAGATCAAACCAAAAGTTTTCGCAATCAAAGCAATGTCTGCGTTGCTGTAACCAATCTGCACATAGTACGGATTCAACATCGCACCTGATAAAGCATCACCGAGTTTGAATAGGAATACGAAAGTCAGCATGAAGTAAGCACCATCGCGCTTTAAGAACTCGCGGAAAGGATCAATCACGGCTGCCATCAAAGTACGTGGCGGAGCTTCGCTGACTTTAGGCTCTGGCGCCCAAAGAGTTGTCAGGATCCCGATCCCCATAAATGCAGCCATCGCATAGTAAAGCTCATTCCAAGTCAGGCTAAAGCCGGGAGCTCCCACGAGCCCCATACCCAAAGCACCCGACACGAGCATCGCAATACGGTAACCGTACATGTTCATCGAAGAACCAAAGCCGAGCTCTTCATCATGCAAGAGCTCACGGCGATAAGCATCGATCACGATATCTTGAGTGGCACTAAAGAACGCCGTCAGAACTGAAAGCACTGCCATATTCATCAGCGAGAACTTAGGATCAAACATCCCGATGCCGGCGATCGAGCCCACGAGCAACAACTGGCTTAATAACATCCAGCCACGACGGCGGCCGAGTTTTTTAGAAATAGTAAAACGATCCAGCAGCGGTGCCCAAATAAACTTGAGCGAGTAAGCCAAACCCACCCAGCCAAAGTAGCCGATCATACTGATATCAACTTGCTCGCGGGCAAGCCAGGTCTTCAGAGTTCCGCCGGTCAATAAGAGCGGCAAACCACTGGAGAATCCCAATAAAAATATAATGAGCATCTTCTTACTGAAGATCTCCTTTAAGAGCGGAGTCTTTTTTTCGGCCATGGTGCTTCCTTGCTAGCTGTTGCTTAGAATTTTCTTTCTCATTTTCCAGAGGAGGTGACTGATATAAGGGCGGCGATTTTCTTTCGAGGCCACCATCAGCAGCTTTGTGATTTTGAGATCGTTTGGATCTGTGTAGAGCAAAATCAGCAATTCCTGGATGAAGTTCGTATTCAGCGTCACGTAGTTATCCGTTCCTACGCCAAGCTGAACATTTTTCTTTTCCCACCAAGAGAACGGATGATCTTTGTAGTCATCGAACTTACCGGTGAGTTTATTGTTTGAAGAAGGGAGCGAGATCAAAGAGATCTCTTTCTGAATCATGCGGTTCAAAACGTCATGCTGATAGTGCTCTACCTCACGGGCCGTATGGAACTTTGCTTTCAAGAACTCGGTATTGTCCTTCTCGCTCAAAAGCTCGCCTTTGAGGAGTTTATCCAAGACCGGTTTGTAGTTGCCCCAATCAAGCTCCGACAATTCACGATAGTGCGGATCTTTCGCCGTGATCGCAATGCCTTGCTTATTCTTATGGGAAACTTCTTGATAGAGGCGGTGGAAGTACACGTTTGGATTAATCCCCAGACTAATCCCGTGCTCCAGCGTATCGATGTGCCAGATGTTCATGGCATTGTCGACAGCCTGGATGCCTTTTTTGAGTGTGTGCCAAGTTTCACCGTGATGCGAGCGAATTTTCAAACCACGGTATTGCAGTTTGCGGAAACCGGTTTGCATCTCGTAGAAATGTTCTTTGCGGTAAAGTTCGCGCTCATCGCCCACGGTATCCACGTCAGTCATATGCTTTTGCAGGAAAGGATACTTATCCATCATGCGGATCATATCGTTGATCTGCGCCATGAAGTGATCTTTACGGGATTTAAAGCGAGCCGAATCAAAGAAGCTCGATTCTTTACGGAAAGACGGAGAAAGCACGAAATCAAAATCAGGATGCTCATCTTGGAACTTTTTAAAACCTTCGTACAAACCAAGCACGACGTCTTCAGGTGTGACATCGTCGATACCCGGAATCTGTTCCGAAGAGCTAGACGTCGCGCGATCCAAAGTAAACTTTAAACGAATACGGCCGACATTGAACTTGTTGTAGAGTTCATTGGCCATATCGTAAGCGGCATCCGCATGCGTTTGACGATCAATGAAGACCAGCTTCGGAAGATATAAAATCTTTAAGTAAGTCAGGAAGCCCTCGGTCTCATCCAGGCGAATCAGCTTATCAACGTCAGCCACCGATTTGATCGGCAACGCTTGGTCGCCGTAAACTTCTTTGATTTTCTTTTCGTAAATATCTTTGTGAGGACCTTCGAGAAGTTTCTTCAAACGAGGGTACAGGAACTCCGCCGTCACTGAGCCCGTCAGATGAATATGCTCCTCGTGATATTTGATCGGGAAGTTTTTAAACAGCTCGAACAAGCACTCTGAAATCGGATGAACCAGCAGAGCGTTGATATTGATTTTATTTGTCACGAACTGGTCGATCAGACCACGGAATTCAACGGCAAGATCCAAAGCTTTTTGGTTTTCCGCATTTAGCTCGGAAGAGATCAGAAGATTCAAAGTGTCTTTGAGGGAGATCCCGTTGGTTTCGCTCACGATCAGAGTGAGCCATTTTACTAAGTCTTTTTTGGTTTTCGGGTCTAACACGCCCGATGTTTTTTCATTTTTTGGCATGTATAGAATCTATCGAGGATTCAAATACTTGTACATGATTTTATGGGGTCCGATCCGGTCCATTTCGAAGAGCGGACCATGGTAGGCAAAACCCATTTTTTCATAGAACGGGAAAGCCTTGATCCGAGCGTTACACCAGAGAAGATCACAATATTTTTGGCGCAACAAAACCGTTCCATGTTGAAGAAGAATCTGACCGAAGCCTTGGCCGTGATAATTCGGATCTGTCGCCATCCCACGGAGGCGATAAGGATTGCCGGCGTTGAATTGAGGATGGGATTCGGTGAGGAAGGTGCAAATAGTGACCAGTTTTCTCTCGTGAAACAGGCCTAAATGAAAAGTCGTCGGATCGTTATCGCCAACATTCACGCAATCATCGACGTGCAGAAAGGGCTTCAGCACTTTCTGCCTTAAGGGGAGCGTATACTCCGTTGGGATTTTAGAGATGTGGTGGTGTAACTTCATCCTGCCTTAAACCGCAAATACTCCAACCAACTGGCCGGAGCGGAGTTTGATTTCAACTCCATTTCCATCTGGATTTCCAATTCTCGAATTGGCAGCCATGATGGCATTTTCGGCTCAGTTAATAAAGGCATATTTGCAGTTTGTGGCGTGCGGTTGGCTTTACGTTGGTTGCATTCTCGGCAAGCGGAAACAACGTTCGTCCAAGTCTTTTTTCCATTTTTTGAAGCAGGTACTACGTGATCAAGAGTGAGATGTTTGGCGGCTAGTTTGTCGCCACAATACTGGCAGGTGAAGTTATCGCGGATATAGACATTTTCGCGGCAGAATCGGACCGCACCGTTGGATCTGGGTCGAACATAACTCTTCAACCTCAGAACGCTCGGCATTTGGTAACTGGACCGCGCCGACCTGGCAAACACAGTGTGGTACTCCAAGATTTCTACTTTATCCTGGAACCACAGAATCAAGGCCTTCTGCCAACTAACAATCCGCATTGGCTCGTAACTCGAATTGAGAAGCAGAGACCTGAGTGAGGATAAATGATGCATTACCCCTCCCATGGAGCTCTCTATCTTAAATTATAGAGGGTTTGGGGTATGATTTTCAAGTACCTGGACCATAATCCCTTGAAATTAGGCCCTTTTCGCGATAGCTCCCTGTTAAATCAAAGGAGACCCATTATGAAACGTCGAGTTTTCGCATTTAATTACGTCCTAAAAGGAGCCGATGGCCAAACCCTCGACGCTTCAGATGCAGGTGAACCACTAGCTTTCCTCGAAGGCACTGGAATGATCATTCCTATGCTTGAACAGGAAGTTGTGAAGATGAAAGTAGGCGATAAGCAAACGATTAAGTTGGCTGCAAAAGACGCTTACGGCTTGCCAGATCCAAAAATGACTATGGAAGTGCCAAAAGAAGAATTGGCTCACTTGAAAATCGAACTCGGTGCTTACTTGCAATTGAACTTGGGTGAGCAAACGAAAGTTGTTCGCGTTGCTAACATCGGTGATAAAACGGTTACTCTCGATGGAAACCACCCCTTGGCGGGAACAGACCTCGTGTTTGATATCGACATGGTTGCAATCCGTGAAGCGACTGCGGAAGAGCTTCAACACGGCCACGCGCACGGCGCACATGGCCACGGACACCACCATTAATAGAAAATGGATAATGGACAATAGAATTTATTGAGAATGGGTTGAGAATGGCTTCGTTTGATATTGTTTCGGAAATCAATATTCAAGAGGTGGACAATGCGGTCAATCAGGCTCGTAAAGAGGTTGAAGGCCGCTATGATTTCAAGGGCAGTCAGGCTGAAATTCAGTGGGACAAGAAGGAAATCACACTCTTAGCTGAGGACGACTATAAAGTTGAGGCTATGGGGAGCATCCTCCAAACGAAGCTGCACCGTCGCGGCGTGGATATAAAATCCTTTAAGTTCGAAAAGCCTGAGCCAGCTGGGGGCAAGATGCTCCGCCAAAAAATTACAATTCAACAGGGCATCGATAAGGAAGTGGCTAAGGACATCGTAAAATGGATTAAGGACTCTAAATTAAAGGTCCAGCCGCAAATTATGGACGATAAGGTGAGGGTTACCTCTAAAAGCATCGACGAATTGCAGGAAACCATAGCTAAAGTCCGGTCTGGCAACTTCCCGATTCCATTACAATTCAACAATATGAGATAGGAATTTCACTTGCACAGATTGTAGGCTGTGCTAGATTTAAAAAAGTTAACAATGTCCCGCGTTCGTAGTTCCTAGAGTCTGTTTGCTCGTGGCTCCCGCGGTCTAAAGATCCCTGGAGGTACCATGGGTAAAAAGTTATACGTAGGCAATCTTCCTTATTCAATCACTGACGACAGCCTTCACAGCAAATTTGCTGAGTTCGGTGCTGTTTCTTCTGCAAAAGTTATCACTGACCGTGAAACTGGCCGTAGCAAAGGTTTCGGCTTCGTAGAAATGGAATCAGATTCTGACGCTGACATGGCTATCGAAAAGTTGAACGGCGCTCAATTCGACGGTCGCGCGATCAACGTATCTGAAGCTCGTCCACAAGCTCCACGTGAAGGTGGCGGCGGTCGTGGTGGCTTCGGCGGCGGTGGACGCGGCGGTGGCGGCGGACGCGGTGGCTTCGGCGGCGGCGGACGTGGCGGTGGCGGCGGTGGTCGTTACTAGTAGCTGCGATTGTTAACTCGCATCAAAGAGTTAATAATACAGTCGGACTTGTCATTTAAGTCTTAGATAGAGTCTCATGGAACCCATGAGACTCTTTTTATTTTTAGCCCTTCTTTTTTCTTTCTCCTTCTCATTTGCTCAAAACAAAAAGCTCGTCGTGCTTGGTGATTCTCTCACTGAAGGCATCGGTGTCGCGAAAGAAGCGGCCTATCCAGCGCTCGTCGAAAAAAAGATCCACGACAGTGGTAAGAAAGAATGGACCGTTGTGAACGCCGGTGTCAGTGGCTCTACTACGGCGTCTGCTGTCGGCCGTTTGAAGTGGTTGTTCAAATCAAAGCCTGATTTGCTTCTCATTGTGATGGGTGCAAACGACGGTCTTCGTGGCTTGAAAATCGAAGAGAGCGAGAAAAATCTCGCCGCGGCGATTGAGTTTGCGCAAGCTCAGAAAGTTCCTGTGGTTCTTGGTGGACTGTATGTGCCGCCGAACTATGGCAAGGACTACACTGAGAAATTCAAAAAAATGTATCTCGATCTTTCTAAGAAATATAAGACGCCGCTGATTCCTTTCATTCTTGATAAGGTGGCGGGGGATCCTAAGTACAATCAAGCAGACGGCATTCACCCAAATGAAGCTGGACATAAAATTATTGCGGATACGGTTTATCAGGAAATCAAAGGTCTGTTATGAGTCTCTATATCAAGAATTTGCAGAAGTCGTTTAACCAAGGCGAAGACCGCGTGGCTGTATTGAAAGGCCTCACGGCAGATATTAAGAATGGCGAGGTTGTGGCGATTGTCGGTCAATCCGGCAGTGGTAAATCCACGCTGCTGTCTTTGCTGGCGGGGCTTGATCAGGCCGATACAGGTGATGTTGTCGTGGATGGTGTGAACATTAGCACGATGACAGAGAAGCAAGTCACTGATTTCCGCGGGCAGAATATCGGTATCGTTTTTCAGCAGTATCATCTCGTTTCACACCTCACGGCGCTTGAGAACGTGATGCTGCCGATGGAAATTCTCGGTAAGCCCGATGCTGAAAAGCAAGCGACTGCGCTCTTGAAAGAAATGGGCCTTGAGCACCGCTTGCATCAGTTTCCCAGCCGTATGAGCGGTGGCGAATGTCAGCGGGTGGCGATTGCGCGGGCTCTGGCTGTGCGACCGAAGATCTTGCTTGCCGATGAACCAAGTGGAAACTTGGATATTCACACCGGCGATCGTGTGATGGAGATCTTCTTTGAAGCCGCGAAGAAATATCAAATTACCACGATCCTTGTAACTCACAGTGAAGCCTTGGCAAAGCGCTGTCAGAGGACCTTGCGTCTTTCTGAAGGTCAGCTTGTGGAGGCCTAGGTGTTTCTCCGTTGGATTCGCCGTGAGCTTCTGCGCAGCTGGAAGTTCGGCCTTTTTTTCATATTCAATCTCAGCCTGGGGCTGACGGGCTATGTTTCGCTCGAGGCGTTTAAAGTTTCTCTGCAAGACACTTTGAGTGCGAACTCAAAAGCGATCTTGTCAGCGGACGTGGCTGTGTCAGCGCGCCGCGAACTGACCGAGGCTGAAAAGAACGCGATGACTGCTGTCATGGCTCAAGACTCAACGATGAGTCAGACCTATGAGTTCTATGCAATGATGACTTCGGATAAGGGCTCGCGCCTGGTGATGGTCCGTGCGGTGGACGATACTTATCCTTTGTATGGTACCGTGGGCTTGGCCTCGGGGGAAGAGATCCGCGGCGATTCTCCGAATAAAGAGATTTTAAAATCCATGACGGCTTGGGTTTATCCAGAGCTTGAAGCGCAGATCGGGTTGCATAAGGGCGATGAGATTCAGCTGGGGCAGTTGAAACTGAAAATTGCCGATGTCATTTCTAAAGATGGCACGCAGACGTTCCGTGCGGCTTCGATTGCACCGCGGGTGTTTATTAATCGCGCATTGCTACCGCAGTCGGGGTTGATTCAGTTCGGCAGTACGTTCTCGGTGAATTACTTCTTTAAACTGAAGAATGAGGAATTCACCAATGATCGCAAGGCGGAGTTGCTGAAGGTTTTGAAAGATCCGGCGATTCAGATTGAAACTGCAAAGACTGCGAGCGAGGACTCCAGCCGCCAGCTCGGTTACTTGTCGGACTATCTTGGTTTGGTTGCGATCATTGCTTTATTCATGTCAGCGCTGGGTGCGGCCTACCTGTTCCGTCTTTTCATGACCCAAAGAATGCGTGAAGTGGCGATTTTGCGGAGCCTTGGTTTGCAGGCGACTCGTGCGGTGAGCCTCTATGCGGCTCAGGTGACGATTCTGGGGCTCTTGTCTTTGATTCCAACGGTGATTGTGTCTTCGTTAGTGCTGCCACTCTTAAGTGAGCTGCTCGCGAGTCTGACGCCGTTTAATTTGTATCCGAGCATGTCTTTGCGAGCGGTGTTGATGGCTTTGATTTTGGGTGTGATCGGCAGTTTTGTGATTTGCTTGCCGTTTTTGCTGAAGATCCAAGACTTGAAACCATCGCGTTTGTTTGCGGAAGAGAAGTTTTCTTCTTCGATTGAAATTCAAAAGCCTTGGGTGTTCTTGCCGGGGATTGTGCTTTTCTGGTTGCTCGCGGTAGCTCAGTCGAATTCATTTAAAATCGGTTCAGTGTTCGTTGGTGCGTTCTTTGTTGTACTATTGATTCTATCGGCGACGGGGATGCTTTTGTTGATGGCATTGCGGGGCGCTGGAAGATTTAAAAATTGGGTGAATAAGTATTCTCTGCTGGGGCTTTCGCGCCGTCGTGCGAGCAGTTTGGCTATCTTCATTGCGCTGGGGCTGGGCTCGTTACTGATTAACGTTCTTCCGCAATTAAAAGTGAGCCTGCAGAATGAATTTAAGACAGAATCGGTGTCGAAGATTCCGAGCCTTTTCATGTTTGATATTCAAGATGATCAAGTCGAGCCAGTAAAAGAATTTCTGAGGCAACAGGATATTTCCAGCATCGGATTTTCTCCGCTGGTCCGTGCACGTATCTTAAAGGTGAATGGTCAAGAGTTTGAGCGTAAGGCTGAAGACGGTGGTTTTACTACGCGTGAGCAAGAGGCCGAAGCTCGGTTCCGTAATCGTGGTGTAAATCTGTCTTATCGCGAAGGTGTCAGCGAATCCGAAACCATCGTTGAAGGCCGGCCGCTAGCTCCGATGTTTGATCCGTCGAAGCAGAAATATGCCGAACTTTCGGTTGAAGCTAAGTACGCCGATCGTTTAGGCATTAAAATCGGCGATGTCCTGCAATTCGATGTTCAAGGAGTTGAGATCGACGGGCAGGTGGTCAACTTACGCAAAGTGAAATGGACCAGCTTTCAGCCGAACTTCTTCGTGATCATGCAAAACGGAGTTTTGAATGATGCGCCGAAGACCTTCATTACGGCGTTGCCGAAAATGCCTGAAGCGAAAAAAGAGCAAATGCAGATGGAGCTCGCAAAGCGCTTCTCGAATGTGTCTATCGTAGATGTGCAAAGGACTGTGAATGAGGTTCTTAAGATCGCTGATCAAATGAGCTGGTCGCTGGAACTCATGGCGGGCTTGGCATTATTTACCGGCTACGTGGTGCTTTACTCCATCGTTAGTGGTCAGGTGCGCCTGCGCCGTTGGGAGCTCAATATGCTCAAGGTCGTGGGAGCTAAATTCGGTGCGGTTTCACGCTATCTGGTGCTGGAGTTTGTGACTCTGGCCTTGGGCGCGGGGATCATGGGGGCTGGACTCAGCGTGGTCGTCAGCTACTTTATTTCGTACTATGTATTTGAGGGAAGCTTCGTATTTAACTGGGTGTGGCCGGTGTTTACGGCCCTCGGAGTGTGCGTCCTGAGCGCGCTCATTGCATATTTTGCCAGCCGCCGAGTAGTGAATGAAAGTCCTCTTGTGATTTTGCAGGAAGAGCGCTAACTACTTGTTATGAACGCTGAAATCCAAAAAGCCGTAGAACTGCTCGCAAAGGGTCAGGTCGTGGGAATGCCCACGGAAACTGTCTATGGCTTGGCTGCGCGCATAGATCTGCCGGCGGGGATCGAAGCGATCTTTAAAACCAAAGAGCGTCCATTCTTTGATCCGCTGATTGTGCATGTCTCTGATCTCAAGCAAGTTACAGAAATCACTTCGAGCTTTTCGCCGCTTGCACGCGCTTTGGCGGAAAAATTCTGGCCAGGGCCGCTCACGATGATTTTGCCAAAAAGTGCAAAAGTGAATCCGATGATCACTTCAGGTTTGGATTCTGTCGGTGTGCGTATGCCGGCGCATCCTGTGGCGCAGGAGCTGATCCGCACGGTGGGAGTTCCGCTCGCGGCTCCGAGTGCAAACAAGTTTGGTAAAACAAGCCCCACATCGGCTTCTCATGTCCGCCAGGAATTTCAGAAAGAAAATGTTTTCGTCCTCGAAGGTGGCGAAAGTGAAATAGGGATTGAGTCGACAGTTTTGTTGGTGAAAGACGATGGCAAGCTTTCGATTTTACGCAAAGGTCATGTGCTGAAATCTGATATCGAAGAATATCTTCATACGAAAGGTCTTGCGTTTGAGTTCGTTGAGACTGTCGATAAGAAAGAATCTCCGGGGCATATGAAGCATCACTACATGCCGCCCGTGCCGTTGATTCTTTGCCTGGATCCGAAGAAAACAGAGAGCGAGATCAAGGCTCTGGTTCAAACAAGACTTGCGGAACTTCCGGATACAATTGAAGAAGTAAAAATCATCAAGCCCGCGGGAGCGATTCAGAAAATGGCTCGCATGCAGCTTTCGGCTGATCCGGTTCTGGCGACGAGAAGTTTCTATTCTCAATTGCGCGAGCTTGCGGCGCAAAAGCCGGATTGTATTTTATTGTATAAAGAGCCTTCACACTCTGGGGAGCGTTGGGAAAGTCTCTACGATCGTATCAATAAAGCGGCGAGCTTAATTCTGTAACAGCTGCTGAATTTCAGCGTTCCAGGCCTTCGGTTTGAAGTGCTTCTTAATCACAGAATCCTTCACGCCTAGACCTCTGAGAGCAAATACGGACATTCTTTCAAGATAGTCTTTTTCATCCGCATGAAGCTGCGGCAGATGCCTTTTGCCGACAAGATTAAAGAGTGACCCACCGACCATAAGTTCGTAAGCAACCCATAGATCTTTTGAATCAGCGGTGCTGACTTCGAGGTCGCCACTTTTCAGAGCGGCTTTATAGTTCTTCTGCCAATCCTCAAAAAGACTGCCGATGCAATCTTTCAAAACAGTCGTCAGAAAGCGTCCGTCTTCCAAAAAGCTATAACCTGTCAGGCGAACAATATTCAAAGTGTCTCGCGAAGGTTCTGTGTCGCCTGGTAGTTTGTAAATCGCAATGATGGACGTAATCATATAGACAAAGAAACAGAGCGTTTCAGTAGAAACTTCCCGGCGGGCGAGAGCTTTCTTTGCCATGGTCGTATCACCTTTACAAAGAGTGTGTAGCTCGTTGTAGAGAGCTTCTTTGGTTGCAAAATGCTGATAAAGAACAGGTTCACTGACTTCACAGGCCTTTGCTATTTCTTTTGTCGTGACTCCGTGGATGCCTTTTTCAGCAAAAAGGGTCCCGGCCTTAAGAATAATCATCTGGCGGCGCTCTGCAGAGCTGAGGCGAATTTGGGGCTTCTTGGGCTTTTTTCCTGCCATAGGAAGGTACAGTAATCTAAAATTCATTGACCCGCAATCACAAATTAGTGTTTACTAGTTTAAATTAGTAAACACTAACTTATCAAATTTCAACTTAGAAAGAGAGTTGCCATGTTTAAACGGGTTTTAAAGTGGATTGGAGTCTTTATCATCATCGTTGTGGCCATTGGGGCCGGAGTTTTCCTCAGAGCACAAAGCAAATTTAGCTCTACGGCGGAACTCACTTTGGAAGATCCTACTTTAAAACTCGCGGCGACTCCGGCGCCGGATTGGATCAAAGAAGGGGAGCGAGTTGCTAAAATGAAGGGTTGCTTTGATTGCCATGGTAAAGACCTCGGCGGCAATGTGTTCGTCAATGACCCGGCCATCGGACTTTTTGCCGGCCCTAATTTAACCACAGGCAAAGGCGGTGTTGGTGCGAACTACACTGACGAAGACTGGATTCGCAGTATTCGTTTCGGCCGTGGACCTCAGAAACACTATTTAAAGTTCATGCCTTCTCAAGAGTTCGCATTCTTGACGGATGAAGACCTTGGGAAACTTATCACTTACTTAAAGAGCATCCCTGCGGTGGATCGTGATGTGGAGGCAGTTCAAGTGGGCCCGATGGCTAAGATTCTCTACTCTTTTGGAAAGATGCCTCTTTTGTTCTCGGGCGAGAATGTGGATCCAAAATCCACAGTTCCGGTAAGTCTCAAAGCAAGCGAAGCTCCGGAGTATGGAAAGTACCTCGCTGCAAGCTGCGTCGGTTGTCATCATCCTAACTTTGGCGGCGGCAAAATTCCAGGCGTTCCGCCAAGCTGGCCAAAATCGGCAAATCTCACAGTCAAAGGGAATATTTCTAAATGGAGTTTTGCTGACTTCCAGAAGACGGCTTCGACGGGCATCACTCCCGAGGGGAAAAACTTGAATCCGCAATTTATGCCATGGCCTGCAATGGCGGCAATGAATGAGACCGAGTTAAAAGCTCTTTACAACTTTCTAAAGTCCTTGCCGGAGGCCTCTGAGAATCTGTAGATTAGGTGCATGCTCCAAGATTTCAAAAAGCTGATGACCGCGCGTTTTCTATTCACCTTCGCTGTGCAAATGCAGGCGGTCATTCTTGGTTGGCGCATGTACGAATTGATGCAAGATCCTTTGGCCCTCGGGATGATTGGACTTGTTGAAGCGGTACCGGCAATTGGGCTTGCGCTCTATGCCGGTTACCTGACGGACCGAAGTCGCCCCCTCAGAGTTTATCAAGGGGTTCTCGCCCTGAGTTTATTATCTGGTCTCATGGTTTTGGTTTCACAATTTCATCCGACGTTCTTTAGTACAAATTTTCAAGCAGGGGCGTTGTATACAGCGTCGTTCTTAACAGGCGCAGCCCGAGCGTTTTCACAGCCGGCGATCTTTGCATTTGTTCCGCGGATCGTGGACCGTGCAGATCTTCCGAGAGCAACGGCTTGGTCCAGCACGGCGATGCAGGTGGCACGTATCGCGGGCCCGGCGGCCGGCGGTTTATTGTATGGCTTTGTCGGAATGATCACTACTTCTTGGCTAGTCGTGGTGCTTTTAATGGCGGGCTTTGCAGCGCTATTCACAATTAAATCAAATCCAGAACCACTGCCACCAAATGGCAAGCATAGATCTCGCAAAGAAGAGCTTTTATCCGGCGCAAAATTCGTATTCACGCATCCGATTTTATTGCCGGCGTTATCACTTGATATGATTTCAGTTCTTTTCGGCGGGGTGACGGCGTTACTGCCAATATTTGCGAAAGAGATTCTGATGATCGGCCCGAAAGGACTCGGCGCTTTGAGAGCCGCTCCGGCCATTGGTGCAACCGTGATGAGTTTTGCTTTGACGAAATTCGATGTTAGTCGCAAAGCCGGTCCGTGGTTATTTACCGCTGTCACGGGCTTCGGTGCTTGTATCTTAGCTTTTGGTCTGAGCCGTGATTTTTATGTGTCTTTGGTTGCCTTAGGTCTTAGTGGCGCTTTTGATAGTATCAGTATGGTGGTTCGCTCTTCAGCGGTTCAGTTGGCTTCGCCGGATGATATGCGCGGCAAGATTTCTGCGGTGAATTCTATCTTTATTGGCTCATCCAATGAGATTGGTGAGTTCGAGTCGGGCGTTGCGGCTCGTTTGCTCGGGACGGTTCCGTCTGTTGTCTTCGGAGGAACCATGTGCTTGTTGACCGCGGTGATTATTGCATTCATCTCACCAACTCTGCGCCGAATGGATCTGACGAAAATCAAAGCTTCGTAAAAGAAGCGGTTTAGTATCTCTGAACGAAATGCACAGTGGTTTGCGAATTCGGCGCTTGAAATGGGACATCTTTGCCGGTGGCGGTTACGACAATAGTATCGGTGAGTGAAATCCAGCTCGGCAGAAAGCGCACAAAACGATATGTTTTGAGATCTTCTCGCCCGCGCTGATCGGTTTCCATCACGGATTGATTGACGGTGTTGTCTACGTTGTCTCCCTCTTTCCACATGGTTTTCCCGATCCACATGCCAGCAGCCACCGGATAAGCGAGAGCCTCGCCAGAACCTGAAGCGGATGATAAAATGTAAACGCCTGCGGCAATAACTGCGGCCGCCACGGCAACTCCGGCGACTCGAATGGTTGTTGAGGTGACAGTGCCGAGAGTCTTTTGTCCGCCTTTACTAAGCTGAATGCCGTAGTACTGACTCATGTAATTTGATTTTGAAATCTTATCGCGGATCGCGGAGTTTCGTTCTTGGTGACGACGATACCATGGCAGTGTCGAGAATGTGATATCAAGAGCGGGTTCAGAATCCTTTTCATCAAATGTCGGCTGCGGATTGCCGAACTCCCATGTTACCTGCGGACCGGTGCCATCAAACGCGAGGCTCAGCACTTTGGGTGGTGTCGTGCCTTTAAGGAGTGGTAGGATATCTGGATCTCTTGTCATCTCATAAGCCCGGCGCAGATCGACTTGAGCCTCATTCCATTCTCCGAGGGCGGCCCACAGAGCGGCGATCCAGATTCTGAGTGCGGGGTCGTCGAAATGTTTTTGATCCATTCGGAAAAAGTTTTCTAGGAAGTACGAAGCTTGCTTTACTTCAACCCGAGCTTCGCTCCATTTTTCAGCCCGCATATAGTACATGGCACTAATAATGTGCGCGAGAATGATTTCATGTTCGGCGGGAATATAGCCCTCTTCACTCTCGCTCATGAAAAAGTACTCAGCTTCACGACTGATGCTGATGTACCTACGGTCTTCAAGTGTTTTCGTTTGCTTCTGCAGAGCTGAGGGGTCTTTGCCGTCGGCCCAAAAGCCAAGCCAGGATTTTTCAACCGATGTGACAAAACCTCCTTGTTCTTTTGTTGGAAACTCTTCGAGAGATTTCTGAGGATTTGAAAATTTGAAAGCAGCTTCAGAGTATTTGTATTCGGAATCACGAATCACTTGCGAGCTTGAGCACGCCGACAGCAGAGCTAGTAAAAAGAGAGCATAAAGAGCTTTCATGATCTCAAACTAGCTAAGGCGAGGAGGTGGAACAAGGACAGAAAAGATAGAGTCAGTGACAAAGTAAAAAAAAGGGCCGGTTTCTTTACCTCATGAATCAGTTATTTCTAACCTCAACATTACCAGGAAAGTTACCGGCTTGGGTTTAGTATGGGTTTCCGGTATCGTAGTAGTTCGACGATAAGATGGTGCTTTTGCGAACGCTGCTAAACATTTCTCACGGCGCGGTGTTGTTACAAGTATCAGTAATTACAGGTTATTTTTGTCTATTTTACTTTGTCTACTACAAACGTAGTTGACAATTACTACCGCGGTAGTAGGATTTTTTCATGGCAAATAAACTCCTTGAAGTCGGCCCATTAGAACTCGAAGTCCTCGGCATCTTAAATACCGCGGGAGAGCAATCCGTGAGTGACATTCAAACTCACTTGAAAAACTCTGGCCACGATTTGGCCTATACAACTGTGATGACGGTGCTTGTGCGGTTGTATAATAAAGATCTTGTGACTCGTAAAAAAGACGGACGTTTGTTCCTGTATGCAGCGGCGAAAAAGAAAGACTCTTCGGCTCAGTCCATTTTCGAAAAAGTGAAGAACTCATTGTTTCGCTCAGAGCGTCTGACGCCGATTTTAAGTTTGCTTGATAACGAAGACGATTTAACGCGTGAAGAACTCGAAGAGCTTAAAAAAGCTGTCGAGCAAAGACTGAAGAGGACTTAAAGCGTGGAAGTGATTTTCTTTAACCTCTTTGTGAATGCAACGTTCTCGCTGTTAGTGGGGCTCGGGCTTGTTTTGGCCTGCACTCACTACATGCGCGTGAACTGCGGTCCTTGGAAGTTATTTTTGTTATCACTTCCGTTTGTAAAAGTTATTTATGATTTCTCAAAAGGTGTGCCTCGCTCGTCCATCTTACTGAACAATATCGATCCTTATGCCGTCCCTCCCGGAGTGCAGACCTTTTCCTTGGGCGTCGGGGTGAATAACTTCATCCCGCAGCTCAAGGCATTGTTTACGATTCATGACTATGATGGCACTCAGTATGGTGTCAGCGTCGGTGATTACGTGGTGTACTGGCTGGCTCGTAATGTCAGCCCGCAGTTTCCGCTTTATATTGTCTATGCGATCTTGGCCGTGGGGCTTGTACTACTTGTTCGCCGTGCTTATCTCGGAATGCAGTTTGAGCTTCAGCGTATTGGCGATCGCAAAGAATCGGTGTTGCTTGAAACTAAGCAATTATTTTTGCGTAATGTTGATATTTATATTTCAAAATCGTTTTCGGGCACGCCATTTACCGGCGGGGTGTTGAATCCATATATCTGTATTCCCCGTGATGCCTATGAGTCTCTGTCCCCTGCGGAATTGCAAGCGGTGATTGCGCATGAACTCGGTCATGTTCAGCAATTTGATTTACTGATCACGATGGCGATCTGTGCGCTGGGTGATATCTTCTGGTTTGTTCCGGGTTACCGTTGGCTTTGTCGTAAGCTTGAGCGCATGCGCGAGATTATCGCCGATCAACGAGCAGTGCACGCAGGTGCCACTCCGGAAGTTCTGGCTTCCGCATTGATTAAGTTAAGAGAGATTGCGATGCTCGGTGAAGGCGGAATGATTTTCTATGCGCCGTTTTTAAGAGAACAATCTTTGTTGAAGATTCGTATCGAAAGTCTGCTGGGACTTCCGGATGAACAGCCGCCACGTTGGATGTGGAAGAATCTGTGGAGCCGTTTATTAATTACGTTCTGGCTTGTGGGTGCGGTGCTGAGTTCAAATCTCGGCGGCAATCATCAGACATACAATCCATATGCTCACGGTTCTGTGCATATCTTTTCACAAGACAGCTAAAGCATTTTTTTGAAACTAAATACTACATATGTAGTAGTAAAACCAGGAGGCATCTTTGAAACATGTATTACAAATCACCAGTGTCGCGATCTTTATTCTTTTTGCAGCCATCTCTGAGGCGGGAACGATACGAGCCACAGAGATGGATCAAGCGACTTGGGGGAAGGTCTTTGCCGGCCAACTCAAAGATTTTCTAATTGAGTTCCGCAAAGGAGACACGTTGCCACTCACGTTCACTGCTGAGGGCGATTTCTTCGAAACGACGCAAGTGCAGCCAACGCCTTTGAAAGTGAAGAAAGACCTGTGGATGAAAGTCGACGGATCAAAATTAGAAGTTAGTTTAGATGGAACAAACTTTAAGCCCCTCCCTCAGACGGCTCATGGTTTGCTCTTAATTGGTGCGAGTGCGGATGACGCCAGTGGTGGCCGTGCAAACGGTATCAATGTGAATCTGAAAGCGTATCAGAAGTAGGGCAAGCCATGAAAAAGTACTTAGTTCTCTTGTTTGCCTGGGCGGTGATATCCCCTCCCGCCCGGGCTGACACCAAAATCGGAGTGGTAGACATGGAAAAGATTATGAAGACCCTGCCGCGGGCGGTGAAGATCCGCGCAGATATTGAATCAGACTACAAGAAAAAGAAAACCGAACTGGAGAAAGCAGAAGATGACTTACGAACGCTGGAAAAAGACCTCGAAAAAAAGAAAGCTGTTCTTTCTGAAGAAGCAATCAAACGAAAACAAGAAGAATTCCAAAAACGACTTATGGAATTCCGAGAACAAGTAACCAAGAGCCAAACTGATCTTCAGAAGAAGCAAAACGATTTGTTTTCTCCCGTGCTTGAGCAAATTAAGAAAGCCATCACTGAAGTTGCGGCCGAGCGCGGGTACGGATTGGTTTTGAATCAGCAGCCGGATTTGCTTTATGTAGGCTCGAGTACCGATATGACCTCTGAGGTCGTCAAACACATGGATCAAAAGCATTAGATTCTTTCTTTTATCTCTGAGTTTGCATATTGGTTTGCTGCTACTGTTTTGGCCGAAAGCCGAAAAAGATCTAAAGACACCACCAGACGTTATTGAATTCGAACTCAAGCCCTCAGCCTCTAGCGACGGTCCTGCTGAAACTCCTCTAGGTTCGCAGAAAAGCGGAGGTTCGAGGGCGACCTCAAAGAAACCCACTTCGCGTGAGTTGGTTCACAAAATTCTTTCCAATGATTATTCCCCTGACGGTCCTTTGGCGTCTGGCAAAGGATCCCGTCACCATCGCGAAGGCAGTTGGGAGGAAGGTGGTTACAGCAAAGAGGATGATCCCAACGTCGCTTGGGGGGCCGGCGGTGGGACTTTCGAGCGCATTCAGGATTTTTCTCTGATGAAGCGCTTCCACGCGAAAGTTGATGCTTTGTTATTTTATCCCGGGGTTCTGGCCCGCCATCAAATCAGTGGTTTTGTAAATGCGCGGATTGTTTTAAATCAGAAGGGCGATTGCGATTGGCGTCTTACAAAGATTCGTGCCGCTGATCCTTACTTACGTGTCTACATTTTACATTTGCTCAAGAAAGTTTGCGATGAAAACTATAAAAACTATTTGGGCGGACGGGTGATGACAAATGTGGATATGACTTTTCAGTTTTCCATTTCGGAACAGCCCACGACGGACGAGCTTATCCAACAGAATCAGAAAATATTGGGGAATGTGCTTTTCTTTTTTAGAAATAGCCATCAAAGCGTGGCTGAATGGCATCTGGGACCGCTCACGGGTGTTTTTCCGTTGCCGTTTGTGAACGTTGATTTTGCTTGGGTCTTTGAAAATTTTGATAAGTATGTGAACCACAAAGATCCACTCCAAGAGTTTCATTGATTCATACTGCTAGGTGACAGATGCAGCTTTTTTCTTTTTCGCCCTTCGCAGTTGGGCGTAGGATTGAGTGACTTCTTCAGAAAGTAGGGACGTCATGAGTATAGAGAATCCGGGGATGCTTGAAAGAATTGCCGCACGTATTACTGCGTGGTCGGAAAAATGGTTTCCAGATTCTTACATCTTCGCCGTTCTGGCTGTGATTGTTGTCGGTGCGGGGGCATTGATCAGTGGTGTTCCTGTCCGCTCAGTTGCCGTTGCTTTCGGGGATGGCTTTTGGAGTCTGATTCCCTTCACTATGCAAATGGCTATCGTCTCGATCTCGGGGTATGTGGTAGCTTCTTCTCCTCCTGCTGCCAAGTTGATTAACTGGCTTGCGCGTATTCCAAAATCCAGCCGTGGAGCCGTGGCCTTCGTTGCATTCTTGACGATCATTGCTTCGTTACTGAACTGGGCGTTTAGTCTTGTGTTTGGTGGATTGTTGGTTCGTGCGCTGGCTCGTCGTAAAGATTTGAAAATGGATTACCGAGCGGCGGGGGCTTCTGCTTACTTGGGCTTAGGTGCCACTTGGGCGATGGGACTGAGTTCTTCTGCTTCGCAGTTGCAAGCCAACGTCGATAGTATTCCGAAAAGCTTATTACCGATCACAGGGGTGATTCCGTTTAGTGAAACGATTTTCTTACCCCAGTCGCTACTGATTCTTTTCATCTTGATGGTGATCTCGGTGGTCATTTCTTATTTCTCAGCGCCGAAGGAAGACCGCGCAGTCACCGCGGAAGCCTTGGGTATTTCGATCACTGATGATGCGGCTGAAAATATCGAAAAGCCGGATCGCCCGGGCGAGTGGCTCGAGTATTCGCCAATTCTGACGTTCTTTATTATTATTCTGGGTTTCTGGTGGTTCTTCATTGAGGTCGAAGCAAAGACGATTATTCCTGCGATTTCAAATTTGAATACTTACAACTTGCTCTTCTTGATGCTGGGAATGTTGCTAAATTGGCGGCCGAAGAGATTTCTGCATTCAGTGGCGAAGGCTGTGCCCACTGCAACGGGTGTGTTGATTCAGTTTCCATTGTACGGAAGTATTGCCTATATCTTGACGAAGGCAACGGGATCTGACGGTCAGCCGCTCTCGCATCACATTGCGAATTTCTTTATTTCGATCTCTACCAAAGAATCTTTCCCGGGTTTGATGGGGATTTACTCGGCGATTTTGGGTTTCTTTGTGCCATCGGGCGGTGGTAAGTGGGTGATCGAAGCTCCTTACTTGATGCAAGCGGCGAATGAACTCAAAGTGCATCTCGGATGGACGGTTGTTGTATATAACGCAGCTGAAGCTCTGCCGAACTTGATCAACCCGTTCTTCATGCTCGCACTCATCGGTGTCCTCGGCTTGAAAGCCCGTGACATCGTTGGTTACACAGTCACGCAGCTGATCGTGCATGCGCCCGTGGTGATCATTCTGTTGTGGTTACTGGCGGGCACGCTTGAGTATCACCCGCCAGTGATTCCGTAATAAGATTACTCGATCGGCACAAGGAGTTCTGTAACGAGTTCATTTTCGGGAACGACTTCTGGATTGCTTAAGTAGTTCTCAATGCAAGGCCCGGCACGGAGTTTAAATTTGTTTTCAGCAAGATATCTGAAAATCTGATCGAAGGCCGGCCATACCAAGTGAGTCGGGCCAATCAGCATAAACTTCGCGTAGTTGCCGCCGGATATTTTTTTGTACTCGAGTCCTTTAGGAACTTTCTTGGGGGCTTCTTTTACGGTAACACCTGCACCGTAGTACATTTTGCTTTCATCACTGGAGTTATTGTCCAAAATACTCAAGCCAAGATATTCAGTGATGGTGTCCTTGGCGACGAACTTATCTACGAGGGGAATAAGCTCATACCACGTCGGCATCGCGACTTCTTTAAAAATCCCGGACTTTTCTACATAGAGTAAATGGCTGTTCGGCCGCTGTACGATTTCTGGTTTTAGGTTTAAGTTCATAGTCATCTCCTTTTCTTCTGGGTTGATGCTATGATCGTAAATCATCCGATTTCTCTCCGCTTGTCCGAGATGGCGAAATTGCGAGGGACTGATTTTAAAGAATGATTTAAAAACTTTGTTAAATGCAGAAGGAGTGTCATAGCCGACGCTCAAAGCGATTTCGGTCACGGGGCATTCGAGGTCTTCTTGCAGAATCTTTAGCGCATTGACGAGGCGGATTCTTCGTAAATAAGTGAATGTCGTTTCGCCGGTGTAAGATAAAAACAACCGGCCGAAATGATATTCTGAAGAGCCGGCTTCTTTAGCAATCTGCCTCAAGTTGATATCTTTGGTGGAGTGAGCGCGGATGAATCTCTGTGCGCGGCCGATTTGGGATCTATGAAAGTGCTTCAGTTTGATGTTGGTTTTTTTCTGCATATAGCATTGTGGCCCGAGCCAGGCTAAAAAGCTTGTCCAGAATTGCTAAGTTGCGCTCAAATTTGGGTTTTAAGAGCATCTTAGTGCTTTCGCTTAACGTAAGTTCCAACGAGCTCGGCTTTGGCCAGAATGTGTCCCCGCATCGCTTTTTCGAGAGCCGCCTTGTCAGCATTCTTTAAATCCTGCAGCTTTGTGTCCAGGGCGTAGATTTTATAAAAATAACGATGCTGACCAATCGGTGGGCATGGACCGCCGTAGCCTTTCTTATGCCAATCATTGAGTCCATCCGTCGCACCGGGCGGTAGATTTTCGGTATGTTCTTTCAGAGATGAAACCTCTGCCGGAATATTATAAGCGACCCAATGAACCCATGTTCTTTGCGGATGCTGAGGATCCGGAGCATCGGGGTCATCCACGATCAAAGCGAAACTCTTGGTATTCGCGGGAGCTCCCTTCCAGCTCAGTGGCGGAGAGAAGTCCTCACCTTCACAAGTGTACTTTGCGGGAATGGATTCATTATTTTTAAATGCGCTTGATGACAAAATGAAACTCGTAACAGCTTCGGCAACCATAGAAACCTCCTCGAATGACTCTAGCATAAAGCGAAAAGCTGGACGAAAGACGTTTTTCACTAAAGGAGGAAATGAAAGACTAACGGACTCCTAACCCAACCTTAACAGGAAATTAGTTACTCTATGACTAGCAACAGATGGGGGATTTGTATGCTGAACACATTAGTCCTTGGGAGTCTCGACCGAGTTTCTACGACCTTGCACTCAATGTATCAGATGCGTTTGAACCGCATCAATCAATTCAAACCAAAGATCGAAGTCTACTCTGAAATCGGTCCATTCCTCGTTAAGACCGTTTCTTCTGCACAAGAATTAAGGGCGGCTCTTGAATTACGTTACCAAGTTTTCCATCGCGAAATGATCGGCAAAGCAAAACCTATCGGCATCGACGTCGATGAGTTCGACTTTCTTTGCGATCACTTGGTCATCGTCGAAAAGAAAACCAGTAAAATTGTGGGCACCTACCGATTGAACTGTTCGGAGTTTTCGAAAGACTTCTACTCCGCCCGCGAGTTCAATCTCAATCGTATTATGCAACAGCCGGGAATTAAGCTGGAGCTGGGACGCGCTTGCATACTCAAAGATTACAGACGAGGGGTTGTCATTTCTTTGTTATGGCGTGGGATTGCTGAATACATGGCAAATAGCCGCGCGCAGTTGCTTTTTGGCTGCGCGAGCATCAAAACCGAAAACCCAAGAGAAGCTGCTTTAGTTTATAAATACTTTGCGCAGAAGGGTCGTATTGTTTCTGAATACTTGGCAATTCCAACAAAAGCCTACACGATGCCAAAGCTGGATTTGTGGATTCAGTACTTCCAAAACCCTCTGACAGAGGCAGAAATAGCGGAAGTCGAAGTGCTTATTCCGCCCCTTTGTCGGGCCTATCTCAAGATTGGTGCCTATATCGGTGGAGAACCTGCATGGGATGCTGAGTTTAAGTGCATTGATTTCTTGACGATCCTGCACCGCGAAGATTTAAATAGAACACTGTGGAAGAGATACAAGCTGGACTCCGAGGAGTCCTAAGATTTTTTTTAGCTGTTCTAGTTGTTACTAAGTTCTTTGTGCACGCGCTTATCATTAAGTTCCGCTACAGCCGCAAGGACGTTGTCGCCCGCAGGCATGCATTCAGCCAAAACTCATCTGTTCACTGTGCTCTCATGAATAAAGTTTTTAATGTTCAAGTCAGCGTGAAGGGCAAACCTCACAAAGACAGCAGCTTTTTGTATGTGGGTAACCATACGGGCTTTGTGGATATCTTTGCGCTGTCGTCTGTGATGCCGGCAGTTTTTGTAACCTCACAAGAAATGCGTGAGACTCCCGTTTTAGGCGATATTTGCGAGATGGCTGGCTGTGTGTTCGTGGAACGCCGTAGCCGCACGCAGATCATGAATGAACTCGGAGTTTTGAAAGAAGCTCTCGAGCAGGGCCTGAACGTTGTTCTGTATCCAGAAGCTACCTCCACCGATGGAGCCATGGTTTATCCGTTTAAGAAAACTCTGATGATGGCGGGGCCTCAAGCAGGTCGTCCGATTCAGCCGGGAGTTATTAATTATATTGATATCGGTGGCCAGGATTTCAATATGAAGTCCCGTGATAATGTTTGTTGGTATGGTGAAATGAGCTTTGGCCAAGCCATGATCAACTTGCTAAGCACGCCGTACATCAAAGTTGAAATCGAATATCTTGAGCCGATTGTTGTATCGGCTGACGCCAATCGTGGTGAAGTTGCCGCTCGCGCTCACGCAGCGGTGGCTGCAAGATTCCGTCCGCCGCGCGCCTTCTCGCCACTTGATGAAGAAGCCGTTGCCGGAGACGAAGCTTAAGGGCCTCACCCTTGCTGGACGAGGCTTTCCAAATCTTTCTGCGCTAAATCGAGAGATTCCATCAGACTGAGAACTTTTTCTTCGGTCTCCATGATCGTCCCGGAAATTCCGTGAAGCTCTCTCGACATTGTTTGTGCTTGGGGGCCTGTCATTGTGATCAGCTGTTCGGTCATCTCAGCCTGAGTTTTAGCAAGCTCGACGAGCTTTTTTTCGTGGTCTGTGATTTCTTTCTGAGTTTTCTTAATCAAAGTATCAAGGCGTTTGCGTTCTTCTTTGTAGTTGAACTTTGAAGGCTCTGCCGCCGCGACCGTAGACGATTTCGCAGCGGGAGTTGCCAGGCTTGGTGAGTTGCCAAGTTCTGACAAGTAACCTTTCTGTAAACTCCAAACATACTCATCGTAAGAGCCTGGATAGAGCAGTAGCTGTCCATTGCGAACTTCAAGGATCTGATTCGCGACACGGCTAATGAATGCGCGATCATGGCTGACAGTGATGATGCTTCCTTCATAGCGAGCCAGCGCCTCCGTCAGAGCCTCGACGGTGTCGAAGTCCAAGTGATTCGTCGGCTCATCCAGCAGCAAGAGGGGAGCTTTCTTTAGAAGAATCTGCCCCAGAGCCACGCGGGATTTTTCGCCCCCCGAGAGGACTTTGATTTTCTTATTCACGGCTTCACCTGCGAACAACAAAGAGCCCGCGATATTCAGAACTTCTTGCTGAAGAACTGACGAGTGCGCACCATGATTAAGTGCCTCAAGGACGGTCCAATTCAGATTCAACTGATCCGCGCTGTGCTGAGAGAAGTAAGCCCAGGAAACATTCAGGCCATACTTCAATTCGCCTTGGACAAGGGGAATCTGATCACCGAGGGATTTCAGTAAAGTCGATTTGCCGGCGCCATTGAGGCCCACGATGCCAAGATGTTTGCCGCGCTCTAAGCGCAGATCGACGTTCTTTAGAATGCTGCGGCCCGGATAACCACATTCACCGCCAGTCAGGCTTAAGATCTCTTTGCCGGTTTTAATCGGTTCAGGGATTTGAATCGACGCCCGCAGTGGCAGATCTTTGATTTCGATCTTTTCCATTTTCTCAAGCGTGCGAAGTTTACTCTGGGCTTGTTTAGCTTTAGTGGCTTTAGCTCCGAAGCGAGTCACGAAATCCATGACGGATTTGCGTTTAGCCTCTTGATTCAAAAGCTGCTTCTGCAAAATCTCTCGAAGCTGGGCTTTTTGCTCGAAGTAGTCATCTAAGTTTCCGGGAAACTTTGTGATATCGCCACCTTCGACTTCAACGATGTGATCTGTGGTTCTCAGCAAGAACTCACGGTCATGGGAAATCATCAGGAAAGCGCCTGGGAAATCTTGCAGGAAGTTTTCAAAAACCAGCAATGTTTCTAAATCGAGGAAGTTTGTCGGTTCATCCAAAAGAAGTAAATTGGGCTCTTGTCCGATCAAGAAGAGCAACTTCACACGCATGCGGTAACCGCCGCTGAGTTCTGTTAAACGCGAGCGGAAGTGTTGCTCTGTCAGGCCGAGTTTGAGACCGAGCTGCTTTAAATCCCAGATGGGTTTTAGGCAGTTGGTTGCGAGATAGTCTTCAACGATCTCATCCAAATCCCATTCGGCCTCTTGTTCAAGGTAACCCAAACGCAGCTGCTGTGAGCGCGTGACTTGGCCCTCATCGAGGGATTCTTGTCCCGCGAGGACTTTGAACATAGTGGTCTTACCGGCGCCATTAGGTCCGATAACTCCGACGTGCTCGCCTTCATTGATAGCGAAACTTGCAGATTCGAAAAGCTTCCGAGTGCCGTAGCCTTTAGCGCCGTTCTGTAATTGGATGAGAGTAATGCCCATTACTTATGTTTACGCTCAGCGCGCAATTCTTTCACGCGATTTTTATCATCAACGAAGACAACTGTGGGTTTGTGGTTTGGAGCTTCCTTTGCGTCCATTCCGCAATAGGCCGCAATAATCACCAAATCGCCTTTATGAACGTGGCGGGCAGCCGCGCCGTTCAGACAGATTTCGCCTTTATTGCCTTCGATCACATAAGTCGAGAAACGTGCGCCATTATTACAGTTGTAGATATCTACGCGCTCATTCAAAAATAAACCAGCCGCTTTGATCAATTTAGGATCAATCGAAATCGACCCTTCATAGTTAAGATCAGCACCAGTGACAGTCGCTCTATGGATTTTACATTTCAACATCGATACGTTCATATTTAACTCCATTTTCCAGATCTATTTTCAATTATCCAACTAGGCGTTCATCTTCAGCGAGCACAAAAGACCTTTCAAAACGAGGTCCGGGATGATCACGTCAAAAATCTTTTCTTTTTCAAACAGATTCGAGAATCCACCGGTGCCGATAATAAACGGCTTATCACCATCGAAAGCTTCTTTCGAGATGCGCTCGCTGATCTCTTTGATGGTGCCGATGTGGCCGTAGTACAAACCGGACTGCAAGCTTTCAATCGTTGAGCGGCCCAGAGCTTCGCTCATCGCCACGATTTCAACTGACGGGAGCTTTGAAGTCTTCGCCTCAAGCGATTCCATCGAAAGTCTCAAGCCAGCAACGATAGAGCCACCAAGGTAGTCTTTATCTTTTGAAACCGCACAGAAAGTCGTCGCTGTTCCGAGGTCCACGATGATGAGGTTTTTATTCGGATAAAGCTGAGTCGCTGCGATCGAGTTTGCAATGCGGTCCGCGCCGACTTCAACGGGGTTGCGGTACTTAATTTTTAAACCTGTTTTCACTCCGGCTTGCAGAATGAAAGGGTTGATATCGAAATACTTTTTGCAAGCGCCACGAAGTGAGTAGATCACATCCGGAACGACTGAGCAGATCGCGATTTGTTTGACCTTGGAAGGATCAATGTCATTTTCACGAAGAACTGTGCGCAAAAAAATGCCGACTTCATCTGAAGAAGACCCTTGTTTCGAATTTCTTCTAAATGAAAGCAACATTTTCTCTTTATCGAAAACGCCGCCGTAAATCTGAGTATTACCTACGTCGAGGGCGAGGATCATAGTTTCTCCTTCATAAAATTCTGTAGCAATTCGCTGGCCAGCGCCTGGATGTTTTCAAGCGGGACCTTTTTATCTGCACCGCTATAGAGAGTAAAACGATGCTGTTGTTTAATTTTATCAATTTCGCTTGTGTCGTTCTGAACGACGAGATCGGCTTTTGAATGCTCACGCAATTTTGCCACGGCTTGATCGCGCTCTTCTTCAGAAGCTTTGCTGGTCAATTTGAAGGCGACGAGTTTTACGTTTTTATTGCGGCTGTAGGATTTAATCTCATCGACAATCTTTGGATTGTTTTTCAAATGAATCGTCAGCTTATCTGAAGAGTGAATCTTAGGGAATTCGCCGGCAGACATCTCGCGGCCGTTGATTTCAAGGCTCGCGACAGAGAAATCGCTGACAGCCGCCGTGTGAATAACAGCATCGAACTCACGGTTCGCGAGCAAGAACTTCAGATTCTTCTGCAGAGAATGGAAAGTCGAGTAGGTCGACTGCTCAACCCGAGAATCCGCAAGTTTTGCGGTTTCAGCGCGCAAAAGATGAACACTGCAGCCAAGATCAGTGAGCAGTTCCGAAAGATGCGCCCCGGTTTCACCGGAACTCACATTCGTAATCACGCGCACATTATCAATCGGCTCCACCGTCCCCCCCGAAGTCACCAACACCCGAAAAGGTACCAGGTCGCTTTTCGGAATTGACAACGAACCAGAAGCTTCGTTCTGCGCGGCGGATGTAGCAATACCAGTAGGCAGATGCTGACGGATTTCTTCGAGCATCAAATCAGGTTCCAGCAAGCGGCCAAAGCCGGTTTCACCACAGGCCAATACGCCGGAAGCGGTTTCGAGAATCTCGATTCCCATTTCACGCAGGCGCTTGATCGACGACTGAGTCACTGGATGCATGTACATGCTGGTGTTCATCGCCGGAGCCAACAAGAATGGCTTTTTGAAGTCATGAGCCAAGAACAAGGTCGTTAGCAAATCATCGCCGACACCTTGAGCGATCTTATTGATGTAATTCGCCGTAGCAGGAGCGACGACCACGAGATCCGCCCAGCGCATAAGGTGGATATGATCCATCACACTGCCCGGAGCGTACAGATCACTCACGACACTTTTGCCGGTGAGCCCCTCAAAGGTCGCATTGCCCACAAACTGCAAAGCCCCCGGTGAAGCCACGACTTGGACTTCGTTTCCGGCTTGCACGAGGCGGGAAATCACTTGGCAGGCTTTGTAACAGGCAATCGAGCCTGTCATCATGAAAAGCACTTTAGATTTGGACATTGTCGATCAACCTCACATCACCTAAAAAGGCGGCTGCAAAACGACGGCCTTTAAAATCCGTCACATAGTCCACTTTAAAACCTTGTTTCGCTAATACTTCAGCAGCATCAGATGCCGACGCTGCTGTCTTAATTGCTTTATAAATCTCAGGCGCCTTCGCGCGCTGCTCAGGGGTCAAACGCACATTGCGTGAACTCATCGCAAGGCCATCCGCCTCACGCATGGTGGCCACAGGCACGATGATCAGATCCATAAAGAACGCGCGAACCATTCCTTGAATCAAAGTCAGCTGCTGAAAGTCTTTCTCGCCAAAGTACGCCTTCGTCGGAGAAACAATATTAAACAGCTTCATCACCACTGATAAAACGCCGTCAAAGTGACCGGGGCGGGTCGCACCACAGAGAACTTTGGTGAAATCGTTTTCAATCACTTTGTAGTGATAGCCGTCTGGATACATTTCTTCAGGGCGCGGATAGAAAACAATATCGACGCCGTTTTTCTCAGCCATCGCCAGATCCTGTTCCCAGGTCGCCGGATATTTTTCGAAGTCCTTCGGATCATTGAACTGAGTGGGGTTCACAAAGATACTTAATACAACCAACTCAGTTTCTTCACGGCAGCGTTTGAGCAGGCTTTCATGACCTGCGTGCAAAGCACCCATCGTCGGCACGAAACCAACGGTCATGCCGGCCTGATCACGGCGCCATTGTTTGAATTCCTGCGGACTGCGAATCACACGGGTCATGAATAACTCTCTTTCTCAGTGGGGAATTCTTTGTGGATAACGTCGGAGTGGTATTTGTTGAAAGCTTTTTTGAGCTCTTCAACCCCGTTAAAGTACTGACGCAAGAATTTCGGTTTGAACTCGTTGTTCATGCCGAGCATGTCTTGCAGAACCAACACCTGACCATCACAATCAACCCCGGCACCGATGCCGATGGTTGGAATCTCCAGAGATTTTGTAATTTCATAGGCAAGATGCGAAGGCACGCACTCCAGAACAACGCTAAACGCACCAGCCTCTTGCAATTGCAAAGCTTGCTTCTTGATCGCCTCTTGCGCTTTTTCATTGCGGCCTTGAACTTTAAAGCCACCAAGCTGATTGATAGATTGCGGAGTCAAACCCAAGTGACCCATCACTGGAACACCGGAGTCCACCAGGTGGCGAACCAACTCGACGTTGCCTGTTGCGCCTTCAAGTTTCACCGCATGAGCACCGGCTTTCATGATCTGCTCAACGCAGTTCATGTTTTCATCAAGAGATTTGCGGTAAGCCAAGAACGGCAAATCGCCGACAATCAATTTTTTAGGTGCACCACGAACCACAGCGGCCGTATGCAAAGCCATCATCTCAGTCGAAACATTCAAAGTCGTCGCGAATCCGTGCATGGTCATGCCGAGACTGTCACCAACGAGCAAGACGTCGATGTCAGTTTCGTTTAAAATTTTAGCGAAGCTGTAGTCGTAGCAAGTGATCATCGAGATCTTTTGCCCTTTTTGCTTTCTTTCTTGGAATTCAAGGATGTTCATGGCTTCCTCTCTTTCTCGCCCAGAAGTTCCGGAGCGACAATGCGTGCAAATGTAAAATAGACTTCTTGAAACGGATCATTCTCCAGCGCCTCAATATTTTTGAGAACGGTGGCTTTGTCCTTACGCGCCAGCGGACCTGTCAGTGCGGTTTGCGGGTTCTTCATGGTGTTATGAAGAACGGTTTCAAGGTAAACCCGCGCGGCTTCGCGAGGAACTCCGAGGCGTTCCATCTCTGAAAACATTTTCTGCCAAAGAATCACCGGAAAGTTCCCGCCGATCACACAGAGCGAGTGATAAAGAGCCTTATGCTCCGGTGCCAAGATTGAAAACTCATTGGGCAAACCAGGCAAAGCCTCAGTCAAACTCGTAGCGCCTGTCAGAACAAAATGAATGCGGAAGTAGGTGTCGCGGTCGTAGAGCTTCGGCCCGAAAGTCATCAGCGGATGAGCCGCGATCACGTCAGGAATATTCAGAGCCCCCGAGAAATGCACCACGGTCTTATCCAGGCCAGCGAGATGCTTTAAATAAAAGTTCTCGAGGGCAGAATCAGAAATGGCAAGCAACACATGGCTAGCTTCAGCAACTTTGGTTTTAAGCAGGTGTGGATCTTGCGAACGATCCCAGTTGAGCGGATGATGCTCAAGAAGAGAGAGGTAGTGATTTAAGTGCTTAGCAAGTTTGCCTGCACCAATAATTAAATACTTTGTCATAGCCTTACGGTACCTGTCGGGTTTCTTAAACCTGGAGATCAAGTCCTTTACTTAAGAGTGGCACAACTTAGTCACAAATCCTAATAAAAACAAGCGTTTCTTAACCCCAAGCTTGCTAACCGTCAGGGGAGGTGTTAACCCCCTAATTATGAAATATTTGTACGGAATTCTAGCGGCGGTTGTTCTTCTCTGTGGTATCGGATTCTCGGTTTATTTTGGCATCCAACCTAAGAGCATTCCTAAAATCACTTACAGTCATTTTAGCGGGCCCGCGAAGATGTCAGACGCAATTATTTTGAGACTGAATCAAGAGATCAAAGGCGCTCCGCTTCTGATGCTTGGCGTGATGCCGGGCCGTAAAATGGACCTCGAAGTATGGAAGGCTTTCTTAGAGCAAAGCCAAATTCCTGAGATCCAATACCAGGCGTTGATTGTCGACCCTGAACTTCCATTTGCTTCCGAGATGTTTCCGAGCGCTGTTAAATTGGATATTAAAGCAGACGTCACGCGTTTTATCGAAGGCGCTAAAAAAGCCCGTGAGCAGGGTTTGAGAATGGCTGTAATTGTGCCAAGCATTTATGCTTCTCAGCGTTTGCAGGGAAATCCTGTGGACAGAATTCGTAAAGAATCAGATCTGACGCCTATGAGTTTTTCGATCATGGGTTTCCCGCGCTCCCCGGAGCAAGAGGCCGACATGCCAATCAAGTGCGTAATGGGTTCGAACGATCGCGATGGGATCGGTGCCATGGGCTGTATGGCAGAACAAAAAGCTCGCCTCGTCTATCGCAAAAAATCGAAGCCTGGCTTCTACGAAGGCTTGATGGACCAAGTCGGCGAGCGCGACTATTTGGTTCTTTTCAACGCCCCTTAAAAGTCCTTAACAGGGCAATGGGGCCATGTTTAGATATTCCTTCCAGAACTTACTACGGAAGGGAAGTCTATGTCCGACAATCTTGGCTATTACTCACAACCTCATATTCACCATGACACCATCGTTTTTGTTTCAGACGATGATTTGTGGAGTGTCACGCGTGAAGGCGGTCTTGCGAAGCGCCTGACAGCCAACATTGGTATAGCGCGGTCTCCGAAAATTTCTCCGGACGGTGAGCGTATTGCTTATATCGGCAATGACAAAGGCCAAATGGGTCTTTACCTGATTCCAGTCGAAGGCGGAACTCCTCAGCACCTGATTCATTTCAATATCTCGTCCCTGATCGGCTGGAAAGACGAAGAGACCATCATGTTCTCAAGCAGCTTTCAAACTTACGGCGTGAATGAAGTCTATGAGTTTGATCTCCTCGAGAAAAATTATCGCAAGCTGGATTTGGGCGAAGCTTTGATGTGTGCCTACGGTAAAAGCGGCGCGATGATGATTGGCCGTAAGAATGGAGATCCTGCTCGGTGGAAACGTTATAAGGGCGGAACTGCAGGTGTTATTTGGACTCGTAAAAACAGCAAAGATAAATTCCAGCGCATTTTGAAAAATCTCAAAACCAATTTGTCGTCACCACGTTTGGTGAATAATCAGATCTATTTTATTTCTGATCATGAAGGTTCTGCCAATGTCTATCGCTGTGAACTGGACGGCAAGGGTTTGAAGCGTCTGACAAATCATGAAGACTATTACGTGCGCTTTATGGACACTGATGGCTCGCAGCTCGTCTATCAAAAAGGCGCGGATATTTACTACTATGACCTCTCTAACGGTAAAGAGCAAAAGGTCGTGATCGAATGCCCCACACCGGGAATTCAAGCCCAGCCGCGCTTTGAAAATGCCGAATCCTATTTGGATTCTTATGCGATTGCGCCAAATCTGCAGGAGCTTTTCATTGTTTCTCGTGGTCATGGTTTCAGTATGCCGGTGTTTGATGGTCCGGTGATCGAGTGGGATTTGCTGCGTGATGTGCGCTATTCAAATCCGACATATTCACACGATAGCAAGTACTTGTACATGGTCGGTAATAACTCGCAAATGTCTGACAGAGTGGTGCAGTGTGAAGTGGCGACTCGTAAAATGAAAGTCATGGCTGAAAAGCATGACTGGGGTGTGGTTCGCTCCATGCGCTGCAATCCGAAAAAAGATTTGGTGGCGATTGCCAATAACCGAAATGAACTTTATTTGATGGATACGAAAACTCAGAAGGTAACTCTGGTTGAGCGCTCAAGTGTTCACAGAGCTTCGGATCTGACCTGGTCGCCGAACGGCCGCTACCTCGCGTACACCATCGCGGTAGAAACTCGCCGCAATTTTGAAATCCACGTTTATGATACAAAAACAAAGAAAGCGCAGCTGCTGATTACTCCTATTGTTGCAGATGAATCACCGAGTTTCAGTCCTGATGGACAGTACCTGTATTTCTTGAGTGTGCGTGAGTTTTATCCAATCTACAATGCCACTCACTTTGACTTAGGTTTCCCATTCGCGGTGAAGCCGTACGTGGTTTCTTTGACGAAGACTGCGCCGAATCCGTTTAAGGCTAGTGTCAGCAATTTGCCGATTCCTGATCAAGCTAAAAATGACGATAAGGCTGCAAGCAAAAAGAAAAAGCCAGTGAAGGCCTCAGAGCCCGAAGACATCGAAATTGATTTCGATGGTATTGATCACCGTATCATGTCCTTCCCGGTGGATTTGAAAGCTTACGATTCAATTCGTGCGATTCCAGGCGGTGTTCTCTATAGAATGGCAGAAATCAAAGCGGAAGGGGATTTTTCGCATTGGAGTTGGGACCGAGACTACGCTCTTTGCGCATTTAAGTTTGAAGAAAATAAAGAAGAGCGTTGGGCTGAAAATGTCAGCAGTTTTAAAGTGAGCGCTCAAGGCAATCACTTACTGTATCGCACAGGCAGTGATTTGCGTCTGGTCGGCACAGGTTCTAAGCCAAATAAAGAACACAACGTCGGCAAAAAAGACGGCTGGATTGATCTAAGCCGCGTCCGTTTGCACATCCATCCGCGCGAAGAGTGGAAGCAGATGTATCGTGAAGCTTGGTACTTGCAGAAAGAACACTTCTGGCGGGCAGATATGTCCAAAGTAGACTGGGCAAAAACGTATAACAACTATTTGCCACTTCTTGCGCGTGTGAAAACACGTGCAGAGTTCTCAGACCTGATGTGGGAAATGCAGGGCGACCTCGGTACAAGCCACGCTTATGAATCCGGTGGTCAGTATTATCGCCGCCCTACTTACAACATTTTGGGATTGCTCGGTTGTGAGTTGCAGTTCCAAGATAAAACGAAGTCTTATAAAATCTCTCGTATCTACCGTGGCGATTCTTGGCGGCCGGGCAATGATTCACCACTCTTGGCTCCAGGCGTGCAGCTCACCGAGGGCGATGAGATTCATAAAATTCATGGTCATGGTTTCAATAATGCTATGGACATCGATTCCTGCCTGCAGAATCAAAATGAGGTCGAAGTCTTATTGACCGTCAAACGCAAAGGCAAGAAGGATCTCGAAGATGTTGTAGTGAAAACTTTGAGCCGTCAGGGAGATGTGATCTATCGTGACTGGGTCGAAAAGAATCGCGAGTACGTTCACACCGCTTCTAAGGGAAAATTAGGCTACGTGCATATTCCGAACATGGGCCCCTGGGGCTATGCAGAGTTCTATCGCCTCTTTATTACCGAATTTGGTTATGACGGATTGGTTGTCGACGTTCGTTTCAACGGCGGCGGTCACGTGTCTCAGCATATTTTGAAAATCTTGGCACAAAAGCCGATCGGTGTTGGTGAGACTCGTTATTCGACGCGCAGTTATTATCCGCACTATTCTTTGCGTGGCCCGATTGTGGCTGTGACCAATGAGTTGGCGGGATCTGATGGAGATATCTTCTCGCACAGTTTTAAATTGATGAAGCTTGGAAAGCTGATCGGTAAACGCACTTGGGGTGGCGTGATCGGGATTAATATGCAGTACAGCTTGCGTGATAAGACGTCAGTGACTCAGCCTGAGTACAGTCACTGGTTCCAGGATGTGGGCTGGGGAGTGGAGAACTACGGGACCGATCCAGATATCGAAGTCGAATATACGCCGGAGGATTACAAAGCCGGTCGTGATCCACAGCTTGCGCGCGCGATTGAAGAAGCTATGAAGGAATTGAAAAAGAAAGCGGCTTATAATCCGCAAGTGAAAGAATATCCGAATCTGGCGGCTCCGGGTTTGCCGAAACCACCAGTTAAGAAAGCCCGTACCAAGAAATAGTTAGAAGAACGGACAATTCCCCTCGAGCTGAATCAGCAGAGGGGAGTTGGGTGCATTCGTCGTAATGCGAAGCATGCCTGTGCTCTTATCAAACATCTGAGCTGTGAAGTAAATCCCGATCGAGCAAGTTTGTCCGACGGCGAGTGAAGATCCACATGTTGTCACCGCCGTCGAAGGATCTACTGAGAATCCTGAGCCAATGACGACTCTACTGGAAATTGTCAGCGTGGCGGTGCCCGTATTTTTTAACATCACAGTTTGAGTTTTACTTCGGTCCAGAAGGCCAACGTCACCCAAATTAAGTGAGGTCGCTGACGCCATCACAGCCGGCGCAGGAACTGGTGTCGGGGTCGGTGTTGGCGTAGCGGTTGGAATCGGCGTTGCCGTTGGTGTTGCTGCCGGAGTCGGAGTTAATATCGGAGTCGGTGTGGGTGAAACTCCCGGCGCGGGCGTTGAAGCGGGCTCCTGAGAGTTGGAACCCAAATCAGTACTGCCACCGGATCCCGAAGAATCGGCTCCAGTGGAAGAGACTTTGGCAGGCGCGCAGTTTTGAAACAACATAAAGAGACAAACAGTCGCGACTATTACAAGAGAAGCGCGAAGCATAGCTGTCATGAGTTCCTCTTAGAAGAAGGTGCTATTACCCATTAGCTGAATCAAGTGCGGTGAGTTGGGTGCATTTGAATTGAAACGAATCATTCCTGTAACTGCACCAGTGGTAGCAAAGGGCGAAAATCGGGCCCCAAGGCTGCAGCTTTGTCCTGGCGCCAGGGAAATATTATTGGTGCAAGCATTCGTTAAGCCGGTATTCGAGAGAGAGAAATCCCCGCCAACCAGAGTTCTTGTCAGAGTTAAATTAGCATTTCCAGTGTTTGTCACGACGACAACCTGTTGGGCGCTGGTATCTCCAAACGCCACGTTACCAAAATCCAAAGTCGTCTTTGAGGCGCTAAAAGCCGCAGCCATTGCAACCGGAGTAGATGAAACAGGGGGCGTCGATGCTGGAATCGGAGTGGAAGAAGGAGCGTCTGGAGTGCTAGATCCAAGATCAGCACTCGAGCCCACAACACCTACATCACTGGTAGAGACTTTTGCGGGACCGCAATTCTGAAATAGAGCGACACAAGATATGAATACTGCCGCGGCGGCAATTTGCCGCGTGATAGATCTTTTCATGGCATCCCCCTGCCCATAAAAATGGTCGTCCTATTAGTATATAAGTAAATGGTGTGATCGACGAGAGCCAGATAACATTTTTTCGTTTACTCGTGTCTCAGAGTGAGAAAATGCCGCCTTAGAACTCATATCCGAGGCGGAGATCGAAAGTGGTGTAGAAGAGTTTCTGTTGCCCGCTCTTCGTGGTAGATGAAGTTGGCTTATAATCATACGTGTAGTCCAGAGATTGAGTGTAAGAGAACACACCCAAACGCCAATTGGGAGCAAATTTGTAAGCTGCTCCTATCTGCACTTCATAAGCCATCTTCGAAGAGAGAGTAAAATCTCCGTCAGCAGCCGAAGCAGACATTGGTTGTTGCAGTCCCAATGCGAACTCGTAGGACCAGCTTTGTTCTTGCCCTAAAAGAAGACCAATACCCAATGTCGCGGTTGTAATATCCACATCAGATACGCTGATCTCATTACTGGCATTGATGTTCAAGTAAGGCACTTGATGCTTTTGCGCGCCAAAGCGAAGCTGCCACTGGCTCGGTAAACCCATCATACGGCTGCCAGGTCCGCGATCAAATTGATAAAGACCTTTCGCTTCGAGAGTGCGCCAGTGATAAGAATCTGTTTTCACTGTCAGAGGAGGATCTGCCGTAATCTTTCCAGGGGCATCGCGGAAATAAAGATCGAGGCCGAATTTTTCACCCCAGTAACCCCCGCGCAACACAACGCCCGGAGCTTGCACCGTCGAAAACTGTAAATCAGGCGAGCCTGTCGTGCTTTGATTATAACTCTGATAAGTCCAGCCGGCACCAGCCCACAGACGGAAGCGTTTTGCCGCTGCTGGAGGTTTGTTACGCGAGATCTTTGTATTGTTAATCCTGACTTCATCGATATTGTTCTTCACGATCTTTACGTCGACAGAAATCATGAAAGTTTTTTGAGTCCGATCGCCGGTGGTAATTTGAATCGGGATCTGGGCCAGACCTTGTGGTAGCTCTAAGGCGACTTCAAAGAATCCCTCAAAGTTTGAACGCGTCTCACGGCTATCGATTTTTGCATTGCTGGCCCCGGTTACTTTATTCATGATCGTGACGCTTTCGCCATCAACTTGAATGCGTGAGTTGGCGGTGGTGCGTCCGCTGACGACCACGCGAGCACGATCGGGCGTGCGGCCTTTCTCAGTTTCGGGTGGATACCACTCGACTTCGAGAGAAGAATTAGCCGCTCCCTGCTTTGATTGCGCAAAGCTCACGGAGTGCGGACAGATACTGAGAAATAGAATAAATAAAGCTAATGGTGTTTTCACGCTTCCCTCATCGGAGCGTTTCTGTTCGAACTGAATGGCTTTATAACCGTTTCCTGGACTTTCGAAATAAAGGGGCAACGATAAAAGGACCAGTTCTGACCGCACTCGCCTAAATGCGGATTTATATAAAATTGGAGGCGCCGATAAAGGAGAGGCAAAGTTGTTTTTGTTGAAAGGGCAACATGGGTAGTAATCCGTCATTGAATACGAATACGCAGAATCAAGAGCCTGCGAAATGGCCTCAGCGTTTAGCGCTGATCATGGCTATTTTTGCGTTTGTATTCTTTGGTGGTGGCTACTACTTGAATCAGCGTTTCCTTCAGGAAGAAGCAAAGACATTTGGCACTCGGACACCAGCCAATGGACAAAAAATTTGGATCTCAGGGCAAGAGCTTTTCCGCTTCGAGTGGACTGGGCACACCGGTGAAGACGATCTTTTAGAGGTTGCACGTGATCCGGAGTTCCGTGATCTCGTGATGGAAACTCCATCACCACGTTCACCGTTGTCGACAGATAAGATGCCGGGCGAAGGTGATTACTATTACAGAATTGTCCGCAGAACAGACGGTCAAGCCATTGAAGTGCTACAACCCGTACGCTTTACTTTAATTACAAAGACAGCGCCGCAAATGATTTATCCTTTTGGCAATATGAATTCTCAAGAGGGTAAAGCGATGCGTTTTTACTGGCAGGCTAAGCATGGCGTGACCAAGTATCGCTTCCAAATGTCTTTTGATAAATCCTTTGAACATCTTCTGAGCGACTTTGTAGTCGATGAAACACAGACGACTCCTCAGAATATTCCGGTTGGTGATTTCCATTGGCGCGTGCGCGGTGAAGGTGATGAGAAAACCTTTACTCAATGGACTGAGCCACGTCGTTTGACTATTGAAAAACCTGCGGTCTTCGCGTCGAGTACGCCGACTCCAATTCCGCCTCCGCCAGAACCGGAAAAGAATGTCGCGGCGTTTGCACCGGCACCGACAGTTGTGCCAAGAGTGGAAAAACCTGCGAAGCCAGATCCGAAAGCGTTGCAGATACCTAATGTTGGTAAAGGTAATCAGAAGCTCGTTCTGCGATTCAAAGCTGGCGGCAGACGAGGTCCTGCTTCTGATAGCAAGTCTTTGAGCAATCCACCTTCTTTGGTGTGGGACAAAATCAAAGGCGCAAAAACCTATGAAGTCCAGGTTTCAAGCAAAGCAGATTTCTCTAAAATAGATTGGAGCCGTAACCTTGCTAAAAACCAGGCCTACTGGGATGCGGCACGACCGGGTCGTTACTATTGGCGTGTTCGCGCGAATGGTGCAGGCTCTGCGAAGAGCGAATATTCTGCAACCGCGACTTTGGAAATGAGTTTGCCGGCGCCGGGTCTTAAGAAAACAATGACCCATCAAGTGAAAGCAAAGACGCGTGCTGAATATGCAGCAGCGACATCAGTGCCTGTGACTTGGGATAAAGTTCCGGGTGCGACGGCGTACAAAGTTCTCGTTGCTGACAATCAGAATTTCTTGCCAAGCAAAGTCGATCTGAAAACGGATCGCAATTCGGCCAATGTCTCTTTGGTTGAGGGTGGCAATTACTATGTGAAGGTCGCGGTCATTGGACCTGACGGAGAACAAGTCAGTGAATTCTCGAAAACCGCCACACTGAAATTTGATAAGCGTGCACCGGCCTCGGTGACACCGCCGCCTCCGGTGGCAAAAAAACCAAGACCGACTCCTGAAGTGCGTGTTGTCGAAGCGCCACCAGCGCCGAAGAACGATTTGCCGGTGCCTCTGCCGAAGCTCCCGCCAAATGGAGTGTCTTTAGTTTCGTTGAATGGAACGCAGGACCCGATCGTATTTAAATGGGGTGCGGTTGAAAAAGCTGAAATCTATCGTCTTGAAATCGCCGGAGATGAAGGCTTTAAAGAGATTGTCTATACGACAAGCGTTCGTGAAAATCAGTTGGTCGTCACAAAACTTCTTCCGAAGGGAAGAAACTACTGGCGTGTCCGTGCAGAAAAAGGGACCAGCAAATCGGACTGGTCCCAAGTATTCACAATCGAAAAATAAAATTAGTTAGGCTTTGGAGCTGGAGCAGGTTGCGCCGGAGTGGGCGTTGGTGTTGGAGCTGGATTTGGCTCGATATTCACCTGACCCGCATTCAGAGTAGAATCTGTCATGTTGGTCACGATTTCACCTGCATATAAAGCACCTGTGATCAGAGCTTCATTGAAAACAACCAATGCATTTGGCGCCATCACGATCCCTGGCATACCCAATTTACCGTTGTGGGTATGAGTGATTTGCAAGAAGCTCGTCTCATGGAAGTTCCAAGTGATGTTGCTGACGCGAATCGTAGAGCTCAAGATTACATCTTGGCCATCCAAGATAATCTGGTCGCCCGGAACGTTAATCACCGCTGTTGAAGTAGAGTCACCTGTGATGAAGATTCTTTTTGCGTTATTCAAATCAGCAGGGCGTAAGAACGTCAGAACGTTTGCGCCTGGCTTCAAGGAGATCACTACGTCAGAACCCGTAATTTTGATCGAGTTGTTCGGAGTTTGATATTTCAAATAAGAACTCTCAAGACGAAGTTCGTTTGAAATCTGGTTGTGATCTGCGCGAAGGCTGATGCGAGCCGAGCGCTTGCGTGAACCGCCAACGCCAGAGTACTGAACGCGAGCAGGTTGAACAGTCACGAGGTTGCCACGAACACTCGATGAATTGATGAAGGCTTCTTTTGCCACCACATCACCACGGGCACCCGTAGAGTTGATACCCGCAGAACCACCGGCCTCAGTGTTGCCATTGATAGCTGCAGAAGAAATACCAAGATCGCCACCAGCAGCAACAGCTAAACAATTCGCAGGATTTGAATTGAACTGAAAATTACGAGCCAAGATAAAACCACCGGCACCAGTCATGCCTTGATAGTCAGACTGCTGAACATCGATATTGCCGATGCTATAGACGGTGAAGTCATGAAGGGTCGGATTTTTACACGTGGTCTGCGCATACAACGACGGCGCCACCAACAGGCTCAAAAGAGCCGCAGAAACTTTGAACATACATACCTCGCAAGGGTTTTTGAAATGGGCCGGTCCTAGCCACGATTAATAGGGGAGATAATAGCAATCGCAGGGCCACCACCGCATGCGAGCCAATTGCAGGGGAGCACCCCCGGGATTGACCACGAAATGGACACCCAGGTAAATACTTTAGGTAACAACAAGCTTGTGTTTTCGAGGGTTTGGCGAGGATTTTCGAGGGGCTTAAAAAGCAAAAAGCTTTATCCGCAGGCGTCTTTATTGCCAAAGTTCTTTGATTCTTTGGTCCAACCTGTGACTCCATTACTGAGCTTTATTTGAATCCACCAAGTGCTTTGAACAGGTTTTTCTGTCTGCCAAGTTTCGGTTACGTTTTCTACGACCTTGCCATCCTCCCACACCTTCCAGAAGCCTTCACCTTGAGATGTTAGAACATAGAGTTCCTTTCCTTCATTGGTTTTGACTTTCATTGGTATAGTATGTACTTCACCTGTGAGTGCGGTGACCTTCTCTCCTTTTTTTGCTTTGCCAACTTTTTTCTTACCATCGACACTATCAAAAAGATCCGTATCCTTTTCAGTGGTCCATTCACGATAAGTACAGCACTCAAATGGGCAAGCCCCTTTATCGACAAAGATTTTTGGAGGCGCATTAGCCGCGATCAAAGTCCTTGGCAGAAAAGTGATCGATAAAATAGAAAGTAGTCTAAGCATATTTTCCCCTAGCCCAATCAACTTCCCTCAGTAAAATAGACTAGTCAAAAAAAAAGCCGGGTCGAAACCCGGCTTTGTATTAGTACAATTCGTGAGACAGCGGTCTTCGCGGCGCTCTGAAGTAAGTGCGCGGAGATAGCTCCAGCAAATCCGAAATCTTCGTCATGTAGACGCAAGCGTAACGATCGAGCTGATATGCAAAGTAGCTCTCTTCGTTGCCGGCTCTCATTAATTGGCCCCAGTGATCGTTGTACAAAGCCTGTTGCTTTTTGATGAGTGAGCTGATCTGTGCATCGATTTCAGAGATGGTTTTTTGCAAACCTTCGATCGCCGCCTCGTTCACGTCGGCGTGCTTTTCGATTTTCTTTGTCATCATCTCAGTGAGGTCATCTTCGAGAGGCTCTTTCTTACGCATCAGAACTTCGATTTCCTGATTCGTAGGCTCAGCCTCTTTGTTGTTGGCGATTTCTTCAGCCAACTCTTCGATCACCATCGCGGTTCTCCAGTTACAGTCCTTTTTCAAACGAAGGATGTCACCGTAGATATGGTCCCCGATATAAAGAATATCATCACCGTTCAGGCCAAGATCTTCAGTGAATTTCTTCGCATTGCCGCCTTGGTAGATGCCAGGACCGAACTTGTTGTTCAGGTTGGTCATCGTGCCGTCAGCAGGATTCACCACAAGAAATTTTTGATCTTCGTAGAAGAACTTAGGCTTAGAAGCCAAAGTCACGACGATTTCAAAAAGATCGTGCCAAGTTTTACCGTCTTTCATAAACGGATTGATCGCGTAATCGAGCAAAAGCTTTGAGTAGTGGAAATCAGAGTTCGTCAATACGAAGATCTTTTTTCCGTGCTTCAAAAACTTTTCGAGGCCACGCACCACAGATTCATCTTTGATGATGTAGTGAGCGAGGTTCTTTTTAACTTCGTCTTTCAACGAGCCATCACGATGAGCTTCATCCAAAGCATCCAACACGTCGTCAGCGATCTGAGCATACTCGGGATAAGTGTTAGACTTATCGTTATCCTTCAAATCAACGATCTGTGCGAACAACACAGCCAAAGAAATTGAGAACGACGTATCGATCGCCATGTAGTTGGAGTTCGACAAATCGATGTAAGTGCTTTTGTAAAGCTTCTGATGGATTTTGAAATCCAAAGGCTTCATACCATGGTAACTCGCGCGAATCGCCGTGTAGCGATTCAATTTAAGCAAGTTGCCTTTTTGGCGGTCAATAACCAGACCGCGAATCGCGAACTTGTAGTCAAAGAGAAGTTTGCGCAAAGCCTCCGGATAACCTTTACCGCGGATGAGCTTATCGATCATTGTGGTGTGAGAAAGTCTTTCGAAGTTTTCACTGTTGTAGCGAACCAACGTATGGTCCATATCGAATCCGATGTAACGAATTCTTTTGAGATTGAGCGTTCTGTTTACGTAGACTTTTCCAGTCATAGAAGAAAAAAATCCTTTTCTTGTGCAGTATTATTTTTGGGTAGGCAATTGCAACTCATTCCAGAGAAGCATGCCACCTTGGAGATTGAACACACTTTGAAAGCCGTTCATCAAAGCAAAAGCGGTGGCGCGAGCAGAGCGACCTCCACTGCGGCAGATAAACACAACCGTTTTGTCTTTCGGAATTGCATTGAGTTTATCTGGCAAGGTGTCGAGGACCATCAGTTCTGAGTTGGCGATATGGCCGAGTTCGCCCGTGTATTCGTCGGGTTGGCGAACATCAATTAGTTTTACTTCATTTAATTTATCTTTCAGCTCCTGGGGGCCGATATCAAATACACCTTCGTAATGTGGGTTTTCAGTTTTCGAAGTGAATTGAATGTATTTCGTTCCAGGATTCATTACGACCTCTAGCTCCTGCGTTATAGTCAAGTGAGCCATCTTATCGTAGTATGGCAGTCCTAGCAAGGAAAGTCATGGATATCGCTCTCTCAGCAGAACAAGAACACGCTCTAGAAATTCTCCGCTCGGGGGAGAACGTTTTTCTTACTGGCGGCGCCGGAAGCGGTAAAAGCTATTTGATTCGCCATTTTATGGGCGAGCTGGATCCAAAACAAACGCCTATTTTAGCCTCCACAGGCGCTGCTGCAGTGCTTTTGGGGGGACGGACGTTCCATAGCTTTTTTGGCCTCGGCATTATGGAGGGCGGCGTCGACGCCACTTATGAGCGTTGCTGCAAAGACCATCGCCTTCTGAATCGCTTGAAAAAAGTCGAAGGAGTGATCATCGATGAGATTTCGATGATTCCAGGTGCGGCTCTGATGATTGCTGAAGCCCTTGCGCAAAAGGCCCGTGATTCGAAGCTTCCTTGGGGCGGAATGAGAGTCATCAGCGTCGGCGATTTCGCACAGCTCCCGCCGGTAACGCGCTCTGGGCCGCGTGATTGGGCCTTTATCAACGAAACTTGGCAGCGCAGTGGCTTTCAAGTCTGCCAGCTTTCACACAATCAGCGCGTGCAAGACAATTATTTCCTCGATGTGCTGGCGGATGTCCGCTATGGCAAAGTCACGCAGAGAGTTTTTGATTTCCTGTCTGAAAAAGTGCGTCCACACGATGAAGAAGATACGGGGACGAGACTCTTCGGTCGTCGTGATATGTCTGAGAACTTCAATCAAAAAAAACTCGGCGAAATCAACGAAGTCGAAGTCACGATTGATTCAATTTACATTGGTGCTGAAAAGTTTATTGAAACCCTCATGAAAATGGCTCCAGTGCCGCAAAAACTGACGCTGAAAATCGGCTGCAGAGTCATTTTCCTGCAGAATGATCCGCAAAAACGCTGGATTAACGGAACACGCGGTACTGTTACAAAAATTGAGATGGATAAAATCACTGTGCGCAAAGATGGCGGCCGCGAAGTAAATGTTGATAAGACCACCTTCAGTTTGCAAGATGCTGAAGGCAACGTGACGGCCACTGTGATTCAATTTCCGCTAACACTTGCTTACGCGACAACAATTCACAAATCTCAAGGAGCAACGCTCGACGAAGTCTGGTGTGATCTGCGCTCACTGTGGGAGCCAGGACAAGCGTATGTGGCACTGAGCCGCTTGCGCACTGCTGAAGGACTCAAATTAGTTGGATGGAATCCGCGTTCCATCATTGTTGATCCAAAAGTTCTCGAGTTTTATCAGTCGATTTAAGAAAAATTTAGGAAAGAAGACTTCACGTTCGTGTATTTATTTGCCTATAATGGACAGGTGAGTACAAAGAATGTTTATTTAATGACCGCGATTGTGGTGTGTGGGCTTTGTTTGGGTTGGGGAGGATCTTTTCTTTTCCAATTTAATGACGAAGTGATTAAAAACCCTGTGGCCGCGGCTCCGCCACCGCCAAATATTTTGCCTTCGCTCGAAGAGCTTTATCCTTACGAGATTCCGCCGAAGTCCACTTTGGGCAGCGTTCTTGGTGAAATGGATATTAGTTCGCAAGTGATTCACCAAATCGTGCAAGCAGCGAAACCCGTCAGCGATCTTGGCCGCATCAAGCCGGGCACGCGCTTTCAGCTTTATTACAAAAATCCAAAAGACGAATCTTCTGAAGTGACGGGAATTAAGTTCCATTTCTCGCCGACAGAAATGCTGGAAGTTCATAAAGTGAATGATCAGTGGACGGCTCAGAAGATCACCGAAAAAGTTGAAATCAAAGTCGTCACATTCGCCGGTGTTGTGAAAAGTTCTTTGTGGGGCTCTGCTGCTGAAGCAAAGATGGATCCGAACTTGATCGCGGATCTTGCCGAAGTGTTCGCATGGCAAATGGATTTCTCGCGTGAAGTTCAAGCGGATGACCGTTGGAGACTTTCAGTTGAGCAGAAGTTCGTCAAAGGCCAGCCGGTCGGCTGGGGTTCCATCTTGGCAGCTGAATATGAAAATGAAAATCAAAAGCTCGTAGGTATTCTTTATCGCACCAGCGATACTGAGTCCGGCTATTATTCTCCAGATGGCCAAAGTCTTCGCCGCATGTTCTTAAAGAGTCCGATTCGTTACGGACGCATCTCATCTAGATTCAGTACAAAACGCTTCCATCCGATTTTGCAATACAATCGTCCGCACTTGGGCGTCGATTTCGCGGCTCCGGTGGGAACTCCAGTCCGTGCAGTCGGCGATGGAGTTATTGCCGAAGCGGGAGTTCGCGGTGGCGCGGGTAAAATGATCCGCATCCGTCACAATTCAGAATACGCAACCGCTTACAAGCATCTCAGTGGTTTTGCCAAGGGTATTCACAGTGGCTCTCGTGTTCAGCAAGGTCAGATTATTGGATATTCCGGCAACACGGGTCTTTCAACGGGCCCGCATTTGCACTTTGAATTTTTCCAAGGCGGCCGTTACATCGATCCGCTCGGAAAGAAGTTTCCATCTGCGGAGCCAATTCCACAAGATCGCCTCGCACAATTTAAGACAGAAGTGACGACCATGATGGCGTCACTCCCGGATTGGAACAGCGAAAAGTTTGGTCGCAGCAGCAGTCTTCCACCGCAGCAAACTCAGCCGAGTGGCATGTAAGTTTTATTCGATAATTTGTGGTTCAACGGATTGTTGTTCCACAGGTTGCTGACCGTGCCAACCACGATGGTAATCTCTCACGCAACGATAGCGCACAATCACGAAGCGGCCGATACGAATACGATAGGCCTCTAAACGATAGCCGCGTGGGCAGTAGCGACGATAGCGTCTCATCATGTCTACTTCGCCCTTGGTAGAGTTCTCAGTAACAACTTTTGAATCGACATCCTGTAAGTCTTTTGAGGTGATGCCGAGATCAGTTAATACCTTTGGTAATGGAGCTTCTTCTGCATTCATCTCCGCGGCCAGAACGGGTGTTGAGCCAACGATCAATGAAGCCAAAACTAGTGTCACAAATTTTCTCATGGGTTCCTCCTGTTAGGGTCCAGGGGCAATTATGGGAAGGGGTCTTGAATGCTTCATGATAAAGTCTTGAAAAGGCCACGAAGTGCGAGTAGTTTTGCGGCCATGAAACTGTTTCCAGAGCAAGCCATGAAAATGGCCATACAAGAAGCATACAAAGGGGCGACAAGAGTCAGTCCGAATCCTCTTGTTGGAGCCGTCGTTTTAGATGCTGAAGGAAACTTTTTAGCAAGTGGTCATCATGAATTTTATGGCGGTCCACACGCGGAAGTGAATGCTCTGAAAAATCTTTCCATCGAACAGCTTCGTGGGGCCACAGTTTATGTCACACTCGAGCCTTGTGCGCACGAAGGAAAAACGCCTTCATGCGCAAAGATGATGGCAAAGCTGCCAATCAAGAAAGTCGTGTTTGGTCTTGTCGATCCGAACCCACTTGTTGCCGGTCAAGGTGCTGCGATCTTGCAGGCTGCCGGGATCGAGACTGAAGTTTTCTCAGACGCCCATCCTGAATTTAAAAATGAACTCGAAGAAGTCTGCGAAGCATTCCTCTGGAACTTTCGCGAGAAGAAAGTTTTCGTTTCGCTGAAGATCGCTCAGAGCCTCGATGGACAAGTCGGACTTAAAACCGGAGAGAGTAAGTGGATCACGAATGAAAAATCGCGGGAGTATGCTCACTATCTTCGGGCTTGTTATGATGCAACGCTGGTTGGAAGGGGGACGGTTCAGCACGACAATCCGTCTTTAAATATCCGTCATCCTGAAATTCAAAAAGACAACCGCGTGGTGGTGATTGATCCAAGCGGGACTTTGTTGCATGAGGCCTCCCAGTTGCAGATCACTCGGCTGCATAAACCAGAAAATATTTTTTGGTGTGTGAGCGCGGTGAAAAACTCCTCTAGGGACCTGCCTTTTGCCAAAATCGTGAAGGTGCAAGAAAACGCCGACGGCAGTTTGAACCTCGAAGATCTTTTGCAGAATCTTTGGAATCACGGGCTTCGTTCTGTGATGGTGGAAGGTGGACCATTGACGGCAGCAAACTTCTTGAAGGCCGGTTTAGTAAACAGGCTTTATATTTTCACCGCTCCGGTGGTGGTCGGTGCCCAAGGCGGCCGCTCGTGGACTGAGGGAATCAGCATTGGTGAAATGCGCGAGCGCCTTCAGGTGAAAAACCCGCAAACACTGTCATTTGGGGCTGATATACTGACCACTGGACGTTTGGCCTGAACTTTTTACAGGACGCAAGTCCATACGCTGAAGGTCATTTGTCGGAAAGCAGCGATCTTGTTTAACCCAAGAAGGCTTATATTCGTTTAAAACCTGACGATGCATCGCATTCATTTCTGGCCCTTAGCTGTCGTAGGCGCAGGGGAGCGACTCTGCTATAATGGCTGAAAGGTGAGCACTCACCTTTTTTTAGGAGTTTTTAAGTAAAGTATGAGCGACGACGGTAGTAGATCGATAGTTAAAAATTTAAAGAACGAATGGGCTCTCTTCTGGGAGAGCATCGCGGGCGAGGATCAGGAAGACAGCGCCTTTGAAACAGGGAAGTTAGAAATCCTGAACCTTGACCAACTTCACGAAATCATTAAAGCCCTCAGTCATGATCGTAAGCGTTTGAACCAAAAGTTAGAGTCCTTGAATAAGGAACTCGAACTCAACGGGGCCAAGCTCGAAAGCATCCGTCTTGTCGGTGGACAAGACGAAGAGACTCTCAAACGTATTAACGAATTGAGCGATATCGGCCAGGTCCTGAGTGAACAACTTAGCAAACTGGACGAAAAGATTAAATGGACTCGACTTCGCCAAGAAGAGTTCCTGGCTGAGCCATAATTCCATCTAGACAAATTTATACCTGCACAAGCCTGGACGATACTCCAGGCTTGTTTTTTTTCGGCCAACAGGGTGGTGCGCAAAGTTGTGATTTTACGCCACCCAGACTCCAGTTCCCACGTGGGAAAGCCGTTAGGCATGATAGCGGTTATTGTGACTGCGCTTAGCATTTAATGGAGTTGGCTGAGATGTCATTCAATTATCATAAAAATAAAGAAGGACATTCTAACGACAGTTTTTGGACGTCGTATTCGGATCTATTTTTGGGTCTTAGTACGATCTTCTTGCTGTTGTATGTGATCTCTAGTCTTCGCACCAGCACTGATGCCATCCGTTCACAGGTTGAGAGCCAGAAACTTTCCATGGAAGTGGAAGAGTTAAAAGGTCAGCTCAAAATGTATGAGAACGTAAAAAACGAGTACATGAACAATGCCCCGAAAGACGAAGTTCAAGAGTACCAAGAGTTGATGGACAAACTCACGCTGTTGCAAGAGGACGCAAAAACCGAGAAGGACAAACTCATCGAGCAAGCTCTTGCTAACGATGGCAAAGTGAAAGCTTTGAATAAGTACCAGCAGATGGTGCGTAACGTAATGAACGCCAATAAGATGGCGAAGTCTAAGATCGTTAATCGTGATGACTTAATTAAAGATCAGGACGAAGAGATCGAAGTTAAAAAGGGTGAAATATCTGATCTTCAAAAAGACGTTCAGCAAAAAAAGGCTCTCATTGCTGAGGGTGAAAGAAAGATCGACGAAGCTAATAATTACTTAAAATCTAAGCAGGCTGAGTTGAAGCAAGCGCTTCGCACGAACAAGATCACTCGTGAACGTTACAACATGCGACTTGCTCAAGTTAAAGCTGAAAATGACAAGCGCGTGAATCAGTTGGCTTTGGCAAATGAAAAATACAATGAGCAATTGGAAGCAGCTGCCGGTCAGTTGAAACAAGCTAATGCTCAACTCGCTCAGACGAATGAGCAGTTGAATCAGACAAATACTGCGTTGACGAATACTCAAGGACAATTGGCTGCGACTCAAGGGTTGTTGGATAAAAAAGAAGGCGAAGTTAAAGGTCTTTATGGCGCCCTTCAAAAGCAAGCGGCTGAAGGTCAAGCTAAACTGGCTCAGATGCAAGCTGGCTTCGCGGCTGAAAAAGCTCGCGAAAAAGCAGCATTCGAAGCTGAGTTAGGCCGTAATAAAGCTATGGGTGCGGCGGAACGTGCTCGTCGTGAAGGTGAATTCAAAGCGGCAATGGCAGCGAAAGAAAAAGAGTTTGGTGGCAAGATGGCGGCTTTGGGCGGCCAATTGAAAGACACCGAAGGTCAGTTGGCGAAAGCACGGGCTGAGATCGAAGCTCGTCGTTCTGTAGCTGACGAAGTTAAAAAAGGTTTTGCGAAGGCGGGAATCAAGGCGGATATCGACATGGAGACGGGCGATGTCGTTCTTGATTTCGGTCAAGCTTATTTCGATAGCGACTCGGATCATCTGAAAAATGAAATGAAGAACGTCCTCGAAAAAGCGATGCCAATCTATTCGAAGTCTTTGTTCGGAAATCCTAAGATCTCAGACAAAATTACTGCGGTTGAGATCGTGGGTTTTGCGTCACCGACTTATAAAGGTCGTTTCATCGATCCAAAGAGTCAGAAGCCTGAAGATAAGCAAGCCATCAAGTATAATATGGACCTCAGTTACCGTCGTGCGAATGCCATCTTCGGATACGTTCTCGACGACAATAACCTGAGATTTGAGCATCAAAAAGAGTTAGTAGGATTGATGAAGGTTTCCGGTCGTTCCTTCTTGGAAGTAATGAACGTGAATACCAGAAATGTCGCCAATGCCAATGAGTTCTGTAAGCAGAACGATTGTAAAAAGGCGCAAAGAGTTATCATCAGATTTAATGTGGATCAAAAGAAATAAAAGAGGTGTGTGGTGTTAGACGGAAAAACTATCGCAGAATATTTTATATTATGTCTGCCATATGTAATGGCGAGCGTCTTCGTTGTCGGCGTTTTCTTCCGCGCTATGGTCTACTATACGGTTCGCCGTCATGAGTGGTTCGCGCGCGAGTTCGAAAAACGTGTGAATCGTTTCATGGAGACTGAAACTCCAGGAAAAGTCCACGATGTTTCTTTCTATGTTCTTTCTAAAAGAATGCTTGAAAGAACCTACTATGAAGTCTTCGAGATCCGCGATCGCATGAAGCGCAGAAAGCCAGATGCGGTGATGAGCTGGAGTGATCGCCTGTTCCTCATTAAGCAAGGTTGCGCTTGGTTGGTGAAAGATATCTTGAAACAAGTGAAGTTCTTGAAATGGACTGAAGAGACGCCAAAATTGTTGAACATTACGAAAGCAACGTTCCACCACAATCCTTGCTTTAACCGTGTGTTCGGCATCATCCCAATGCAGGGTTTGAATGACATTATCTCTATCTTGCCGGGTCTTTTCGTTGTTGCCGGTATCCTGGGTACGTTCATCGGTATCGCGACAGGTCTTGGTGACTTGGGCGGTATGAATCTTCAGGACTTGGAAGCAACTAAGAACATCATGGATAAATTCCTCCATGAGATTTCTTTTGCGATGAAATCTTCGATCGTGGGTATCGTGTTCTCTCTTGCGACTCATATTTTGAATACTATGATGTCGCCAGAAAGAGCTTACGTTTCTATGATCGACCGTTTTGAAAGCTCTATGGATCTTCTATGGTATCGTAGTGATAACAATACTTATCCTTCTGATGAGCGTCCATTCGACGAACACAAGGATGCAGTAGAAGCTCTTGCTGAAGATGCCTTGAATAAGGAGATCAGCAAAGGCCAAAGAACACGTGAGATGCTTGAGGTGCGTAAGCCAAAAGCTTCGTAATTGGGAAACTAAGAGATGTTAAAGACGTTCTGCAAATATACAGTCACGGTCCATCGCAAGGACCAAGTAATGACCAAGGTCGTGAACGAAGATTCGTTCACGATTGGTCGTTCTATGGACTGTACGATTGCGTTGCAGGAAGACAGCATCAGCCGTGTGCACATTGTCGTGCACCGCCGCCAGGAGCATATCTGGATCGAGGACAAAGGGTCTTCGAATGGTACTTTCGTCAATAACGTCCGTATTGCTCAAAACAGCCTTGTTAATGTCGTAGCGAATGACCGCATTCGTGTAGGGAAGTCCGACTACGTTTTAAGTATTGCTCTTGAAATTGAAGAGCGCGATGAAAATGCAGCTCCGGCGGGAAATGCTGATGCTACGGAGCTTTTGAAAGCTCCAGCGGCTCCGCAACAAAAAGCGCAGCAGCCTTCATCTGCGTTTAACCCGGCGGCCTTTCAGCCGATTCTGATGCCGAAAGACAAAGATAAGACAGCAGCGCCCCAAGCACAGCGTCCTTCTCAGGCAAATAATCAGAACGGCGTGGCTCAAAATCCGCAGGAAACTCCAAAAGCAGAAGTGCGCCGCGAGATTCGCTCAACACCGGTGCGTGAAGAGAATCAAGCAAATAACTACAGCAGCAATCCGGCGCAATTTGAAGGTGAAAAAATCCTTCATGATGCCCATAAGAAAGCGGCGCAAATTATCTATGAAGGTGAAGTACAGGCTGAAAAGCGTGCGCAAAGCATTTATATGGAGGCCCGCGAGCGACAGTCGCAGGCGGACTCTTACTATCAAAAGAAAGTTTCTGAAGCCCATAGACACGCTGATGAAATCATCGTGAATTTCCAAAAACAAGGCGAAGAGCTGCTGGTTCAAGCTCGTCAGTTTGCTCAGGAAATGCGTGACGAAGTGGATGTGTTCTCGCGTAAGCTTCGTGATGAGGCCCGTGTTGAAGCTGACGCTATTACTGAGGAAGCCCGCAAAGAGGCGGATCTCATTAAGCACGACGCCTATGAAAAAGCTCTGACAAAAGCCGAAATCGAAGCAGAAGACCTTGTTGTCAGCGCCAAGGCTGAATCTCAGGATATTTTGACGTCTGCTCAACAGCAGGCGGAAGACATGCTCGCAAAAGTTCGTAGCGAGATGGAAAACGAGCTTAAAGATCTTATTGAAGCTATCGATGATAAGAAGAAGCAGATCCAGCATTTCAAAAAAGAGATGGAAGAGCTGCAAGTAAAAGCTCTCGGCGATCAAGAGGAAGCAGAAATCAGCCTGGCTGAAGTCAAAGAAGAGCATGAGAAGTTCAAAGTCGAAGTCGAAGCAATGCAAAGAACATTGGGAGCTTCTCGTATTGAGGATGAAGCTCTGCAAGAAAAGATTCGTGACCAGAAAAAAGCGGCTGCTGATCTTGAACACCAAATCGGTGTTCTATATGGCGACAGCAAGACTCTGGAAAGAAAGAACAAAGAGTTGCAGGATTTGATCGGGCATAAAACTCTCGATATCCAAGCAGCTGAAGATCAGAAACGTATCATGGAAAATGAGCTTGTGGTTCATAAGTCTCAGATCAAAGAGCGTTTGGAGCGAGACAAAACACAGCTGATTAAAGAGTCCGAGCAAAGTCTGCATGATGCGCAGCTTGAAATGAGCAAGCGCCTGCAGAAGCTTGAGCAAGAGATGCTCGAAGAAATCATGGGCCGTAAAGAGTCCATCGTAAAAGATATTATCGTTGTCATCGAAACCCGTATCGCGAAGGTTCTTGAGCCGGCGAAGTGGGACCAAGTTTCAAGCCAAATCTTTGATGGGATTTCAGAGACCCTCGAAGGGAAGGCTGTGTCCTTTACCGAGAGCACGAAACAGCCTAAACAATCCGCTTCTTTGGCAAGAAAGAAGAAGAAGGAAAACATCCGCTGGATGTCCGTGGGTATTACTGCGGGTATCATGGTGTCTATTCTCGGTTTGCAAACCTACAATCGTGTGACGTCGGATAAAAATCCGATGCGTACGCTCGCTGCAGAAGAAAGCCGCCGTCGTCAGGAAGATCTTGAGAAGCGTAAGTTTAATCCGCCTCAGGTTCGTGACGTGAAAGATACTTATACAGACGCAGTTATCTATACTGCGGGTTATGTGGCTGCATACCAGGATCCCGATTATCAGCAAAAGCTTTACAAAGCTGCCTCGACGTACTTGTTGAAAACATGGCGCGTGGATGAGGACAAGTCCATTCAGGTTCTGTCGATGTCGAGCGCTTTGATTAAAGAGTTGAACGACAAAAAGCAAAATATCCATCCGGACTACGTCAAAGATGGCGTGCAGAAGATGCGTAATCTCGAAAAGGAAAGTCTTGAACGTATGAAAGTCGTTCTGGGTTCTGAAGTTCGCCTTGAGTCTTATCGCCGTTTCGAAAAGCGGTTCTTCGAGACTGAGATCCTCAAGAAATAGTCCACATTGTACAATCCCTGAACATCACTGTCTTTTTTTCAAGGGCTACTCAAGTCGCGCCTGTTTTCTGGTATAAGGTTCGCTCTTAAGGAGAAACCCGATGAAAAAATTGATGGCTGTAGTGTTGTTATTTGCGTTGCCTGTTTATGCGAATCGTTTGAGTGAAGCGATGATTATGCACGAAGATGCGGTCCTGGAAGTGGCTACAGCTCAAGGCTCGAGCGTTGGGGAAATGTCGACACCTCAGTTTTCAACTGTGACGGGAAACAATCATTTTTCTCTTGTGAGCAATGTTGAGTTCATAAAAAAGTCCACAGGTACAATCACTAAGAAAACTTGCACCTCTCAGTTCGAAAAAACAGGTGAGCGCAGTTTCGAAATCACCGCGACGGAGTGCCTCTAAAAAATTAATTGAAGTGATCTTATCCGTTTTGTTTGGCACAAGTATGTAATGAGGTTTTTATTTATAATCATTATCTGCTTTGTGCCTTTTTTCGTTTCGGCGAAAGAGAAAGTCATCTTTGTCACTCACCCCATCCCACTGATGGTGGAGAGTGAGAATAAAGGCGTCTTTATCGACCTCATTCACAAATTCTTCGAGAAAACCGACGTCGAAGTTGAAATCATGTTATTGCCGCGCAATCGTGCCTTTGATTATTTCCGTAATAAAAAAGCTCTCATTCTGTTTCCCGGCGTAGGGCCGGAGCCGCTCGGCGATACTTATTTGAAAACTGTGAACTTCTATGAAAAGCGCGACTACTTGTTTTATCGCAAAGGAGATCACTATTCATCCATGCAATCCTTAAAAGGGAAAATCGTGGGAATTACAAATGCATATCCTTACGCCCAAGAAATTCTTGAAACCAAAGGCGTGCATTTTGAGACTGCACCGAGTGACGAAATAAATTTCACTAAGCTCGGAAAGAAACGCATCGATGCGTTTCTCGTTGAAGAGTTCTCGGGGTTGTCAGCGCTGAAGAGTAGCGGTGCTCAAGGAATCGTTTACGATAAAGAAAAGCCACTTTCGAAGCTCCCAGTATACATGGCGGTCCGTGACTGTGAAGAGGGAAAGAAGTGGTATCGTTTTTTGAACGAAAAGCTCAAAGAAATGAATAAGAACGCACCCCTGATGGATGTGGTGCGTGCCCAGTTTAACCCTTAAGCTTTTTGCGCATTTCATTGTATTCTTCGAGTTTGCGGATGCTTTGTTGCAAGACCGTCTCGAGAATCACAAGTTCTTTTTTGGTCGGAGTATTTTGCATCAGCATGCGGCGAAGAACTGTGTAAACGTTGATGCGCTTCTTTGATAGATCAAAACCCATTTCTAGAAGCCATCTCTTTAATGTCTGATCAGGATTAATGCCTTCAATTCCTTGAGTGGCGCGGCGGTCTTCGTCTGATCCTTCAAGCTTCGTGCGGTTGCCGCCCCAAGCTTTGCGCAAAGAGAACATCGCAAGCAAGGTGGCTTGAGCAAGGTTCAAACTCCAGTTTTCGCCCCAAGTCGGAAGAGACGCGCAGAAGTTTGCCATTTCAAGATCGTCGGCGCTGAGGCCCCAGTCTTCAGGGCCGAAAACCAAGTGCACAACATAAGGAACATCGCTGGTCACTTGAAACTGCGGCGACTTTTCGCGGATGTCCTGAAGGACGTCATCGATATCGCGTACTTGGCGGCCACGGCCGTCACGCGCGGTGAAACAGATCTTAATGCTTTCAGGCTCTTTCGCGAGGAATTCATCCCAGTTGGCGTAGGTTGTACGGTTTTGCAAACCGGTTTGGCCGGTGGCGGCCGTTTGCTGGGCTTCGTAAGTCAGTTCGCACTTGGGATCGACGAGAATGAGCTTTTCAAATCCCATATTGCTCATCGCACGCGAGGTCGCGCCGACATTGCGTTCATAGATCGTGCGCACAAGCACGATGCGAACTTCAAAGCTGCGCATGTGTCAAACCGTCCTTGATCATGGAAGTGAGTTTCTGGTCTTGAGCAAGCATTTCAAGGTCGCCATGGAGTTTCTTTTCCAACGCAGCCCCTTTGGCACGATTCGAAACTAGTTCAAAGGCCTCAAGCTTCAACAGCCAATCGTGTTTGAACTTCTGATCGTGAGTTTCAATCACGGGAGCCAGGGCTTTTTCGAGCTCTGCACCTTGAAGATTCTTTTCGCGGATCTCACGCACTTTTGCGTACTGAGAGTGATAGAGCTTTTCTTCGTCAGAGTATGTACGTTGTGGCACGCGAGCCGCAACAAAGTCATCGGTTTCACCATAGGCCTCACGGTCCGCAGCTCCGCCAAAGACGGAAGTGACTGTGCAACCGATCGCCATATCGAAGGTCCCCCATGAAGGATCAAATAAGACGCGATCACCAAGAGTCGCCTTTGCATCAGTCAATGAAAGCAAAACGGTTTTGCGATCTTGCTCAAAGCGGCCGTTGAAAGTGCCGGTGACATGAACGCCGCTGGTGAATTCAAGATCCATTTTTTTGCCCGGAGCTGCATTGAGCTGATCCCACTGGCTGTCAGACAAATCAGAAGGACAGATGCTTGGGAATTTTTTAAGTTTACCGACAGGCGTGCCAAAGCCGTGCGCGTGATAGTCAGGTCCTTGGCCATGCAGCTGCTCATCTTTGAACGAGAGCTGTGAAGGACCTTGGAAGCGCAAGTAAGCGACTTCTTGTGACGGATGCGGAGGCGTTATCACTTCCACGACCACGCCCGAGATCTGAATGCCGGAGTTTAATTCTACGGTGTTTACAGATTCTGCACGAATGGCTTTTTGCACGCTCTCGATACCGCCTTTACGGAAGGCCATTTGATCGGCCATTTCGTTTAAGACTTTCACGAGAGTTTTAAAATCAGGAGTCACAAAAAGCTGCGGTTGTGGTTCCGTGATGTCGTAGCCCTGCTTAATGCAATCCACACTCAGAGGAATTTTCTTCACTTTATCGCTGAGGCACCACTTCGCTTCGCCGACACTTGAAAGCAATCCAGCACCAAAGATCTTTGGCTGCTTCATATCGCCGATCAAGCCATACTCCGCAGTCCACCAGTTCATGCGGCCGAGTTCCGCCGCTTCCGAGATGTGTGAGATGCTTTTTGAAACGCGTTCAAGCTTTTCTTCAGCCGCTTTGATTTGTTCAGGCGTTGAAGACGGATTTTCTTTAATATCCGAAAGCTCGCGAATGGCTTCGTACATGTTGATATCTTCTTTGCTGATCAATGCCTTACGCGAAATCTGTGCGTACTGGCGAAGGTAATCAGCAAATTCAGGATTCGCTAAGATCGGCGCGTGTCCTGCAGCTTCATGAACAATGTCCGGAGCCGGCGTGTACAGCAAATGATCGAGAGTGCGCATATCAGACGCAATCGGCAAAACACCGAGGGATTGAAGCTCCATAAAAGCGGCGGGTGGAATAAAACCACTGACAGGAATTGCGCGCCAGCCGAATTTTTGGATTTTTGCGCTGATGTCTTCAATGCGCGGGATCTTTTCGATTTCAATTCCGGTCTTCGCAAGGCCCTCAACGTAGGATTCGTGCGCGTGAACAGACAAGTAGGCTTTCAGCTGACGAAGGATGTAACGCCAAGACGCCTGCTCGACAGGCGTGTACTTAGCGTAGTTCTGTTCAACAACATATTTGCGAAGGTGCTTCGGAAGAGATTCCATCTAAATCAGTCCTTACAACCAAGGATCTGACTTGGTGAGATAGTTTTTCACGTAGTCATCCACAGCTTTTTCCAGAGGCCATTTTGAAGGACTCATTCCTGCCTTCGCCCATTTATCGGTTTTTGCTTCTGTGTAGTACTGATACTGACCGCGGACGTTTTCAGGCATTTCGATCCAGTTGATTTTCAGAGTCTTACCCATCGCTGCAAACACAGAGTTCGCAAGATCAAGCCATGTGCGGGATTTACCAAAACCCATGTTGTAAACGCCGTTAGCCGGCTTTTTCTCCATGAGTTCCCACATCCAGCCGGTGACGTCTTTCACGTAAACGAAGTCACGCATAAATTCGCCGTCTTTGTAGTTTGGATTTGCGGACTTGAATAAGCCAAACGCGCCAGTGTCTCTGATCTGATTGTAAGCTTTGAACGCCACGCTCGACATAAAGTCTTTGTGATACTCGTTCGGGCCAAACACGTTAAAGAATTTCAAACCATACCAGTGTGGTGGAGTTTGAGTTTGCTTCACCGCCCAGCGATCAAACAAAACTTTTGATTCGCCATAGAGGTTCAAAGGTTTTAGCAGCTCCGAGTCGGTCGTATCATCAAAGCCCAGTTCGCCGGCACCGTAAGTAGCGGCAGAGCTCGCGTAGATGAGATCTTTTTTGAACTTCGTGCACCACTCAAAAATTCTTTGAGTGTAGTAGGTGTTGTTTTCCCACAGGAACTCTTTGTTGGTTTCTGTCGTCGAAGAGCATGCACCCATGTGGATGATCCAAGTGACTTTCTCTTGGGCCTCTTTCGTGTCCAAGAAAGGCCAGAGCTCATCTTTACCGAGGAATTTAGAGTATTTTCTGTGTTTGAGAACGTTGCGGGTTTTGAGGTCCACAGAGTCCACGCAGACGATATCGGTCATGCCCTTTTGATTGAGCTCCCATACCATCACGCTGCCAATAAAGCCGTTTGCACCAGTTACGATAATCATAGCCACAATGTAGATAATTCACGTCGTAAACTCAAGGTGCAAAGCTCCTAGTCAGCACTGAATTTTCTCTAAAAAACCGGCGCCAGGACCTCATAAAATGCAATAGAAGCCTGTTTTGCCAGGCACGAGGGTTGCTATTTTCCACCCTCAGCGGAGGGCGCTTTACGTGCTAAAAAGACCGAGACTCATAGTTTCTGCTTTGCTGATCGTAGCCATGGGGGCTTTTATAGCCTTTGGCAAGGCACAGAAACTTTCCAAGGTAAAAACAGCGGATGAATACTGGGCCGAGACGGGCTTGGGATCCCAGACGCTCGAGGAGTTATTGCAAGAGGGGTCTTGCAGCAGCTCTGAGCGCTATTTCTACGCGTGTGTGAATGCTGTGCAGTCGGTCGCACAGAAGTATGGTTTCGACCTTTCTACAGATGGGCGCCTCGTGCCTACGTCGAAAACCACCAGCCAAGCGATCTCTGAAAAAGAGCTCCTGGCGCCTTGGAAAGTTTATCTTTCTTCTCAAGCACAGATTCCAAATTTTCCGTTCATGAAGGTTTGGAAAGAGCTCGTGAATGACCATATCGAAGCGGAAAAACTGAGTGCGGCGGTGGGCCTTGGTATGAATGGCTTTTTGTCCGTTTTCCGTGATCCGCACACATACTTGATGCCGGCAAAGATGTACAACGAGGTGGTTGCCAAGGCGAATCCGCGCAGCCTTTCTATTGGCGTGGTGATCGGCCGTTCTGACAAGCAGTACTTCATTAAAAAAGTGATCGAGAATTCTTCTTCGTTTATCGCGGGCCTTCGCAAAGGCGACGTTCTTCTTTCTATCGATGGCAAGAAGGCGCAAGTGATGTCGATGCAAGAACTCAGTGACTCTCTTCGTGGAGAAGAGGGCAGCACACTTCGTTTGTCGGTTCTGCGCCATGGGGATTTGAAAATGATCAACGTCTTGCGCACGCAGCAGACGTTGCCGACGGTGAGCTATCAAGTGCTTGAGGGGATCAAGCCTGTTGGCGTGCTCACGATCAATAAGTTTGCAATCGATGCTTGTACTGAAGTGAAAGGCGCTCTTCAGCACCTCAAACAGCAAGGCATTCGTGGCTTGCTGCTGGATCTTCGTGATAATCCAGGTGGTCAGATGGATGAAGCGGCTTGCGTGACAGGCTTGTTCGTCGGTCTTGGCAAAAAGGTTTTCCAAATTAAGCCGATTGTTCCTGATGTTGAGGAAGAAACAGCATACAGCGAACAAGAGCAAGAGTATGACGGCTCTATGGCCGTATTGATTAACTCAGGCTCGGCAAGTGCAGCTGAAATCGTTGCCGGTGCTTTGCAAGATTATCATCGCGCCATCTTGGTGGGTGAGCGTAGTTTTGGTAAAGGCTCATTCCAAGAAGGTGAAATCTGGTCGAAGAACAGTGAGATCGCCATCTTCGAAACCAAGGGTTTCTATTACCTGCCGTCAGGTCGTACGCCGCAAATGGTGGGCCTAGAGCCTGACGTGAAAGTGAATTTCAAAGACAGTTTTGCTCTTCGTGAACAAGATCAGTTTTGGTATCCACTCATGGCGCCGAATGCGATTTCGACAATCGGTGTTGCCGCGGATTTACAGCCGGATCTTGCAACTTGTATCAGCTTTGACAGTGACTTCTTGTCTCCGGACGATCCTGAAATCAAAGAAGCGCATAGAGTTCTCAGTTGCCGTGGAATTGCTGAACGAGGGGAAAGATGATTTACACAGACCTCTTCAAGTTCAAATTCATTCCAGCTCGTAAACCGTCTGAGAAATTGATGATCGTATTGCATGGAAAAGGCGACAGCATTCGCCCATTCCGCAATTTCGATGACGAGATGGACGTGCCTGAGATGAACTATCTTTTGCTGAATGCACCAAAGAAGTTCCTCGATGGTTACTCTTGGTACGGCGATCCTCCGTATGAGCGCGAAGGCGTTCTTAAGGTTCGCGAAAAGGTTTTGCAGCTTCTTGTTCAGCTCGAAATGCAGGGCTGGAAAAGCGAAAATATTTTCCTTTTTGGTTTTTCTCAGGGCTGTTTAATTAGTGCTGATATTGGTTTGAATTATCCGAAACGTCTTGGCGGTATCGTGGGTGTCAGTGGCTATTTCCACTTCTATCCACGCTGGCGCCAGCAACTGGCGTCGGATTCACTGAAAACCCCATGGGTGTTCACGCACGGCCGTCAGGACGATTTGCTCAAGATTGATGAAACCAAGCACGGAGTTGAAAAGCTCCGCGACGCCGGCTTTGATGTCGATTGGATCGAGCTGGATAAAGAGCATGTCCTTACCGACGAAGAAATGCCAATGATCCGCAAATGGGTTCGCGACCAGCTTCGCGGCCTTTCGAAATAAGCAAGCGCGCCGATTTGTAGCACGCTCGCCCAGTCGCCGGTTGTGCGACGGCCATCCGTCCGTGAGAACGGGGCCAGACGACCATCGTGGTCGTCTGGGAATGAATACCTAAGACAAGTACTCGATTTGATGTCTTCAGCAGGGACCCATTTCTGCAAATGGTATATTATACGAATGGGTCGTCTATTATACCATTCGTAGAGAAGGACCTTTTGTATCAAAGTACAAAATAAAATCGAAGGGCTTTCCCAAGACACAGAAACCTGACGGCCTGGACGGCCGGCAGGAAGCGGGGTTCGGGGCAGGCGCACCGATTATCAGGATGTAGGAAGACCGGCAGAGCCAGTACTAACCTACTTAACCCGCTTTATTAAACCGATAATAAGGATCTGTACGAACGTTTTCCATTTGTCGCTCGTAGGCGACCTGTTCCCGGAAATAGAAGAATCCGGGATTTTGAGTTCTGAAGCGGAAAAGATTTAATAAGAATCTCATCGGGGACCTCCTTCTGCTTTGTTTACTTTCGGCGGAATGGTGCTATAATTCAATACCAGGTAGGGAAGTGCTATTGGGCGATACTGCCGCCTTATAAGGCGAAACTTTGCAGCTCTTCCTTAAGGAGAGTCCTGTGTCTCAGATTGATCAGTTTCTGGCCGCGCTCAAACGAGCTTTAAAGAATAAACAGTGGAACTACAAGCAAGTCGCAGAAGCCCTGCACGTCAGCGAATCCAGCGTGAAGCGGTTGCTGAGTAATAAAAAAATCAGTCTCGATCGCATCGAAAAAATCTGTGATGCCACGGGAATTAGTTTTGCCGATGTCTGCAAGCTCGCCGAGTGGCAGGATGAAGACCCTTATATCGTTCTTTCTTTTGAACAAGAGAAAATTCTTTCTGAGAATCCACGGTTGCTTCATTATTTTACTTTACTCACTGAGGGCTATAAGCCGCAAAAGATTGAAAAAGAATTTCAAATCTTGCCCGCTGAGAGTAAGAAGTTTTTATTTACTCTCGATAAGTGCAATCTGATTGAGCTTCATCCCAAAGACAAAGTGAAGCTCATTAAAAACGGCCTTTTTCGTTTCCGTCGCGACGGCCCTGTGGGAAAAGTTGTGTTTCAACAGCTCAAAGAGAGTTTCTTGTTTTCTGATTTCAAAGCAAACGATGAGTTCATTCGTTTCGGAATGCGCAAGCTGAGTCCGGCGGCTCTGGCGAAGCTGAAGGTGAAGATTGAAAAGATCTATCTTGAGCTTGAAGAAGAAGCCAACTACGAGCTGCAGATGGAAAGCACTGACAAAGAATACGGCGTTCTCTTTGCTTATCGTCCTTGGCAGTATTCTATTATGAATGTCCTCAAGAAAAGAACGGGTTAGGATAGACTCAGAATTCTGAAAAGAGCTCCCATATAGGTGCCAACACCTCACTAGGAGTTTTTTATGATCACTCTTTTATTGATGACAGGCCTTATGGGACCAATGGTTTTCGCTGCCGACAATCCACCCAGCGGACCGAGTGCACCGACTCATAGCGCTGGTATGCCAGGTTCTGCACAGGCGCAGCTGGATATGATGAAAAAAGATGTCATGGATAAGTGCATGGCGGTGAAGAAAAATGAAGGCACTTGCAAAGATATGATGAAATCGTGCGGTGATACAAAACTGCAATCATGTATGAATGAAAAACTGAATATGATGAAGAAATGAGCTTAGAATTTTCTAAGCAAGCCGACGAGAATGCCCTGAATATTCACCTCCAACGGTGAATACCACATGGATTGAAGTTTCTCGTTGGCCGGGCGGAGTTCGATCATGAGCTCATCATGGCTTCCGCGCGGAGGCGTCCGGAGGAAGAAGCGTTTCACAGTCGCTTCGTTCTCGATTGTTGCGACAACGAGGTCACCGTTAGAAGCGTTATTCTGTTGCTGCACCAAAATGGTGTCACCATCCAAAATGCCTTCGTTAATCATTGAATCGCCCTGCACTCGCAGGGCGAACGTCTTATTTGGATTCCGAACCATATGATTCGGCACTTGCACATATTCATCGTGCTTTAAAGATTCAATCGGGGCCCCGGCTGCGACTTTGCCGAGGAGAGGAAGAGACAGGACCTCCTCCGTGCTTTGGAGGAGCGATTGAGGAGAAGGTCCTGTCGATGTGACTACCTGAATAGCCCGTTTCTGATTGGCGTGGTTCTTTACATATCCCTTGCGTGTCAGTTGCTTCAGGTAATTTTGGACCGAGTTAAACGACGCGAATCCAAAATGATCCCTAATCTCCTGATACGACGGAGAAATTCCAGAACTCTTTTGAAAGCTTTCGACGAATTCGAGGAAGGCTTTCTCTTTCGCTGTAAGGGGGAGGGGCGAATTATCAATCATAAACTTACATATGAATTACATATGTAAATGATGTGTAAGTCAAAAAGGATTTTTGCTGGTCTAGGAAAATAGCGCGGGGCTTAATGACAGCCCCGGATGTGGAATTATTCGATGTCGTTTACGGGGCAGTTATCATGCCCTGCTTTGCAATCAGCAACTGAAGGCTTGGCGACTTTCAGTTTGTTGAGGTCCACCTTTTCGGGGGCGCCCACTGAACTGATCACGCGTTTTTGGGGAAGCATTTCCCGCGACGCAAGTTCGCTTTGTGCAACCGGTAAGAAGGTGCAATTTTGGTAGAGTAGAATTGCTACTGGGTTGATGACCAGTAGGGCCACGAAACTAAACCCGCCCCGCTCGAGCATGAAGTCCTCCTCAATAGAACTTTGTTATCTCTCTATTCTACGGAAGAAGTGGTCCAGGACCTTAGTCCGAAATCGAAAGTTCTCATTCTGAGACAAAGAAAAGTTCTTAACCAGGGAAATCTCGCCTTGAGAGTGCGCAAAGGACTGGCAATAATAATAAAAGCGACTTAAAAAGGATTTTATGAAAACTGCTGCTGTCTTAGTTTTGAGCGTGATTCTGAATTCGCAAGCATTTGCGACGGACTTCACGGATCTACCGAAAAAGTGCATGGAAGCTCTCAAAGCTTTCCCTGGTAAAAGAGACGATGCGCTTTTGCAGAAAGCTTGCGAGAAAGTGCAAATCGATGAAGGTTGCACGAGCGTAGAGGGCCGTCCCATTTTTCACTACGATAAAATGGCATCTAATGCTGACGCAAAGAAGGTCTTAGTATTCAGTCTTATCCATGGCGATGAAACGCATGCAGGGACTGTAGGGCGCTATTGGATGGAACGCCTGGAGTCCTTTGATCCGCGCAATTCTTGGCGAGTGGTGCCTGTCTTGAATCCAGACGGTGTTCAAGCCAAGACTCGTACCAACGCAAACAATATCGATTTGAATCGTAATTTCCCAACAAAAGATTGGGACACTCAAGCAAAGACCTATTGGCAGAAATCGACAAAGTCGAATCCGCGCCGCAATCCTGGCGATCATGCGGGGAGCGAGATTGAAACAAAGTGTGCAATGAAACATCTTGAGGAGTTCAAACCGGATTTTATCGTATCGGTTCACACGCCGCTAAAAGTTTTGGACTTCGATGGACCGAAAGTAACATTCCCGAAGTACGATTATCTTCCGTGGAGATCTTTGGGGCATTTCCCAGGCAGCTTGGGAAGATACATGTGGTTTGAGCGTCAGACGCCGGTGTTGACGACAGAGCTGCGTGAAGATTTACCTTCGACTTTGCAGCCTCTTGAAAAGCTGCAAGACGTGATCGGGACTCTGGTAAAACTTGAGATCAAACCAAAGCGGGCAGATGCTCAAGAGCCGGCGAAGATCGTAAAGACCTTTGCGCCGACTGAGACTCCGAACAACTAGTATCTAAATAACTTTTTTAATTCCTTATCAACATCGCTGGTGATTTTGACGTTGAGGGCTCCGAGATTCTCTTGGAGCTGCTCGGTGCGAGTCGCGCCTAAGATCACACTGCTCATGCCTGGCTGTGCATTCAACCAAGCGAGTGCCAGTTGAGTCCGAGAACAACTGAGGTCGTCGGCGATTTTCTTCATCGCCTTCACGCGCTCAATATTTTCCGGAGTGTATATGGAATCTTTGAGCCATTCCATTTGTGACAGGCGGCCTTCTTTGATGCCGTTATCGTATTTGCCAGTCAGAAGACCCGAGGCGAGGGGACTCCATGTTACGAGGCCCATGCCGAGCTTCGTTGCGATCGGTTGAACGTCCATTTCGAATTTCTCGCGTGCAATCAAACTGTATTGAGGTTGTTCAACCTGTGGTTTGTAGTAACCATACTTTTCGCAAATTTCATAGGCTTCACCGAGTTGCTCGCTCGTCCATTCGCTGGTGCCCCAGTAAATGATCTTGCCTTGATGAACGAGATCGTCCATCGCCCGAATGGTTTCTTCGAGCGGAGTTTCTTCGTCATATCTGTGGCAGAAATAAATGTCCAAGTAATCTGTACCGATGCGCTTGAGGGATTTGTTGATCGACTCATTGATATGCTTGCGCGAAAGACCTTTGTCATTGATGTCATCACTCATCGGCCAAAAAACTTTGCTGGTGATGATCAACTCATGGCGAGGGAAGTCTTTAAGAACTGCGCCCATAGCCTTTTCGGATTCACCCTTGGCATAAACATCGGCGATGTCGAAAAAGTTAATGCCGGCGTCGTAGGCGGCGTGAATAATCTGATTGATCGTGTTGTTGTCTTTGACTGAGCCGCCGTAGGTTGTCCAACCGCCGAGGCCGTAAGTGCTGACTTTGGTTCCGCAGCGACCGAGGCTGCGATAGGGCATGTGAGAGTTTGTGGGCATAAAAAAACCTGATACCTTTCGTCGTTGATGACTGAAAGATATCAGGTGAAGACTAGTGAATCATTGTATTCTGCAGAGCGTGGTGAATCTCCATGTTGCGCTCTTGCTGCGTAACAATTCTGTCTTGGATCGCAATCAGCTTTTGCAGCAGAGAATCTTTGGCCAGGCGTATCGCTGTGTAGATGTCCTTGTCGACACCTTCCGCCGCGATCTTCGCATCGCCTTCCTTGAGAGTGATCGAAATCCTGTAATGAGATTTCAAGTCCTCTTCATCAAATTCTTTGCCGTCCGCTTCATATTGGAGCGCCAGCTTCATAGGATCCTTCGCGATCACAGCCACGACAGTCTGCGGAGTGACATAGGGCTCGAACTCCGAGATCATTTGATAAATATACGATTTTACTTCGGGACTATCTTCGATCGCGACTTCGATCAGCTCAATTCCGGGGTTCAGAAGGTCAGACATAGATCCTCCTATTCCGTTACATACTTGTTTCTTATATTGTAACAATGAGTCGCGAAACTGTCAGGTCAAGCTCTGGGGAAATAAAAAATATATTTGAATTGGAATATATTTGTTTTAAAATCCCGACCTTAGACTTGTTTAGAGGATGTTAGTCTCGATTTGAGACTTGTAAAAACTGCCGGAAATCCGCGCTGGGAGCGACTTTGAGCGAAACAACGACGACACCGAAATTAGAGCAATCTTGGCTGAAGTATCTACAACCAGAGTTTGAAAAAGAGTACATGAAAGGGTTGCGAAAATTTCTTCTCGCGCAGAAGCAAGCGCAAAAAGTTATATTCCCAAAAGGCGAAGAGTATTTTGCTGCTCTGAATCTGACTCCTCTCGACAAAGTGAAAGTTGTGATTATCGGCCAGGATCCTTATCACGGGCCGGGTCAGGCGCATGGGCTGAGCTTCTCGGTGCGTAAAGGCGTTCGCTTTCCTCCGTCGCTTCAGAATATTTTTAAAGAACTTCACGATGATGTCGGCGTGGCAATGCCTAAAAGTGGTGATCTCACGCACTGGGCTGAGCAAGGTGTGCTGCTTTTGAATGCAGTGCTCACGGTTGAACAAGGGCAGGCTGCCGCTCATCAGGGCAAGGGCTGGGAGCAGTTTACAGATCAGGTGATTGCGGCACTGAGTAAGAATCGCGAACACGTTGTCTACTTGCTGTGGGGAAGTTACGCGCAGAAGAAGGCTGCGTTCGTGGATCGCTCTAAGAACTTGGTGCTTGAGTCGCCACATCCATCACCGCTCTCTGCGTATCGTGGATTTTTTGGCTCCAAACCATTCTCGAAAATTAATAAATATCTACGTGACCATAACATCAAAGAAATAGACTGGTCTTTGCCGTAAAGCCCTAGACATCACTTAGAAACTCACGGAAAATGGACTTCGCAATTAACAAGGAGTCCATTCATGAAAATCTTTAAATTTCTTTTTGTGCTAGGGTTGATTGGTTCTGTTGTGTATGCAACAGATAAAGGCGAAGAAGTAAAACAAAAAGCTTCTGAGACCGTTCAGGCTGCGGGCGAATACACGAAAGAACAAAAAGAAGAAGTTCAGAAAGCTCTGAGCGAAAAGATGCAGAAAGTCTCTGATGAGATCGCGGATCTTAAGAAAGACGCATCAACAGCGACTGGTCACGCCAAAGATGAACTCGACAAGCAAGTAAAAGCTCTCGAAAAAAAACAGGCAAAACTTAAAAAAGATTATGACCGCTTGAAAGAAAGTTCTGGTAAGGCGTGGGATCAGATGAAAGATGGCATGATTAAAGCCATGGATAATATTTCTGATTCTTATAAAAAAGCGAAAAAAGAATTCGAAGACATCAAACACAAGTAGTTCGCTGCCGTGACTCAATTCCAATCTCAATTACATTACGTGAGTCAGTGGCCATCGCCGAAGAAATTCGGCGATGAGGTTTTATTGATCTATGATCGCATCTTCGACCGCCATCCGAAAGTGGCGGGATGGGTGAAGCAATTTCCGGTGCGATATGCTGTGGCTTCGGGAGAAGAGCTTAAAAGCCTTCGTAAATTTCCTCAGCACATGGAGGCGATTCTTGAAAAGACGCACTCCTTTTCATCGCGTAAATTAAAGATCGTCGTTCTTGGCGGCGGCAGTGTTGGAGACTTTGGTGGCTTTGTCGCCAGCATCTACAAGCGCGGTGTTGAACTGGTGCATATTCCGAGCACCTGGTTGTCGGCGATGGATTCCGCTCATGGTGGAAAAACCGCACTGAATGCGCGTGGGGCGAAAAATCAAATCGGTACTTTCTATCCAGCAAAAGATATCTATCTCATCAAGCCCTTGCTTCTCGCACAGCCAGAAGAGCGTGGCTTTGAGGCTCTGGGTGAACTGATCAAGATGGCGCTGCTTTCAGGTGGCAGCTTATTTGCAAAGCTCAATCGCGTGAGTTCGCTGAATGGAGCTACGTTGTGGAAACTTCTTCCCGATGTGGTTCGCGAGAAATACAAAATTGTCGCCAAAGACCCTGAAGAGAAAAAAGGCCTTCGTCATTTATTGAACTTCGGTCACACGATGGGACATGTTGTGGAAGCTCACTACGGCCTTCCGCATGGCGTGGCTGTTTTGGCGGGTTTGCAATTTGCTTTAGAGTGGAGTTACCAAAAGGGTTTCATGAGTCAGAGTGATTACTTGAAGCTTATGCAAGCCAAGTTCTGGAAAAAGGCCGTTCAAGCTAAAAAGAAAAGTATTTGGAAAAATCTCAGCATGATGGCGTTACTCAGCGAGAAACCTCGCAGCTTCATGCACTATCTTGAGCAGGATAAAAAGAAAACGAGTTCAAAAAAATTGCGCTTTGTTTTCTTAAAGAGTCCCGGTAAACCGGTCATCGCCGAAATTCCTTTGGCGGACTTTGTTCCTGAGATTGCGCGACAGCAATCGTTCTGGGGGTAGGGTGAAGGTGTTCAAGTTCCGCGGCCGCATTCCGGCCTCAAAATCCCTGATGAATCGTGCGTTGATTGCTCAGAGCTATGAGCCACGCTTAAAACTCGTCGGGGATTCGAGCTGCGATGACGTTGTTCACATGAAAGCGAGCTTAAAGAAACTTGGAAAGAGCTCGGTGCTTGATTGTGGAGAAGGCGGGACGACCCTGCGTTTCTTGGCGTTTCGCGTATCGCGGATGTCTGGTGAGTTTTTGTTAAAAGGAACTCCGCGCCTGTTAAGTCGTCCGCAAAAAGAGATTCAGCAAATTTTGCGGCAACTCGGTGTTCAAGTGAGTTTTGAAAAGAAAGGCATTCGAATTATTTCGAATGGCTGGAAGGCGCCTGCAAAGGCTCTTGCGGTCAGTGCAAAGGATTCGAGTCAGTTCTTGTCGGCGTTGTTTCTGAATGCCTGGGGCCTTGATTTTGATTTGAAGATCAAGGTTGCGGGATCCATCACTTCGGTGGGCTATTTTGAAATGACCTTGCAGATCCTGAAAGACCTGGGGCTCAAGTATTCTCGCCGTGGGAATGTATATACGATTCCTCGCGGGCAGAAGATCAAGCTTAAGAAGTACTCTGTCGAGTCTGATCTCAGCTCGCTCTTTAGTGTTGCGGCGTTTGCGGCAGTTTCAGGGCAAGCGACTTTTCAGGATTTTCCGGCAAAGAGCCTGCAGCCTGATTTGGCGTTCACCGGCATCTTGAGAAAGATGGGCGTTGGCGAAGCAAAGAAATTAAAGCAGCTTTCTGTAAAGTCTCCGCGGAAGTTAAAACCCGTAAAAGCTAATTTGCAGAATTCTCCGGATTTGTTTCCGGTGCTAGCGGTGCTTTGTAGTTTTGCTGAAGGAAGATCCGTTTTGTACGGAGCGCCTCAATTGGCGTTTAAAGAATCCAATCGCATTCAGAAAACCGCAGAGCTCTTAAAAAAAGCCGGTGTCTCTGTTAAAAAACGTAAAGACGGCATGGAAATCTTAGGCCGCGGGACGGTTGTGCGGGCAAAGCGTTTCCGCTTTGATCCTGATAAAGACCATCGCCTGGCTTTTGCTGCGGCTTTGTTAAAATATTTCGGCGAAGATATTCAGATCCTCGATCCCGATGTTGTTCGTAAAAGTTTTCCTGAATTTTGGAAGTATGTAGGAGTTCGTCCATGATCAATGTGATTATTGGCCAGAGAGGCGTCGGTAAGACCCAGCTACTCAAGCGCATTCATCGCTACACCGAGTCCTCGAAAGTGCCTTGTTTTGATCTCGATCAAGAAATCGAGAAGCGCGCAAAGAAAACGATCCGTGAGATCTTCGAAAAAGAGGGCGAGCCCGCTTTCCGTGACCTTGAGAAACAGATCTTTCATGAAATCATTCTTTCTCAGCCAAACTGCTGGATTGCCGTCGGCGGCGGTTTTCCCGTTGGCGTGATTCCTGACCATGCCCGCGTGCTTTGGGTGCAAAGAGCGACTGATCACGCCGGTCGGGTATTTTTGGATCGCCCGCGTTTGGAAAGTGATTTGCCGCCACTCGAAGAGTATGAGAAGCGTGCGAAGGCGCGAGAGTTCCAGTTCCGTAACGTCTACGATCAGATTTACATGATGCCGGAAGGCCTCACCGAAGTTGATACGATGGAAGAAGAGATTCTTGTTCAGCATAAGAAGGCTCTTGCTGGCGGCGTGACGATCTTGCCTGAGGTTTTCTTAAAGAAAAATCGTTGGCATGGATTTATTGAAAATTACGCCAATCATGGTGTTGAGTTCTTTGAAATGCGCGACGATCTTTTAAACCATGATCAAGTGCAAACTTGCTTGGGCTCTTTATTCTCTGAAAAATTTATTTTCTCTTTCCGTACAGGTAAAACTGAGAATTACCCGCAAGGCAGTCAGATTGCATACTACGACTGGGCCGTAGAACTCGGTGAAATGCCACAGCCCGTGCGTTTCTTAAAACAGCGACTCATTATTTCTTTGCATGAGCGCATCGAGGGCGAATCTCTTGAAGAGGCGATTTCGCGTTTGAATGATCAAACTGGTAAGTGCGTTCATTTGAAGCTCGCTCCTATTGTTGAAAACTATGACGATCTGTTATTGGGTTACCTATGGCAGCAAGCGGATCCACAGAACCGTAGCTTCTTACCACGATCAGCAAATGGCCGCTGGGCTTGGTTCCGTTTGTGGATGAAGGGGCGTCAACTCCTCAATTTCTGGCGCGAAGGCGACGGCAGTGCTGCCGATCAGCCGACGGTTTATGAATGGCTCAGTGTTCACTTTATTAAAACTCAGTTCGCGGCGGTTCTGGGTAAGCCGGTCAAACAAAGCTGGACGCCGATGGAGCAGAAGGCCTTTTTTGAAGAGCGCAATGAGCCTGTCTTCCGTATCGAGGTTGACCAGCGTGAATGGGAGTCGGCTTTGCGCACTCTCTCCGTGTTGGGGCTCAAGCAAGCGGCGGTGACATCGCCGTTAAAAGAAGAAGCTTTCCATAGCAGTAAAGAAAAAACCGGAGAGGCCGAGCTTCTGCGCTCGGTGAATACGCTCTACTACAATTCAGATCAAAAGCGTTGGGCGGGTCACAATACAGATTTTGCCGGATTCCAGGAATTGGCTGAGGGTATTGATGATAAGACCACGGTCGTTCTTTGGGGCGGCGGTGGGACGCTAAATATGATGAAGAAAGTGTTGCCGCAGTCGTATTGTTTTTCTGCAACTCGTGGCGAGGTTCGTGAAGAAGATCTGTCACGCTGGAATAACGACATCATGCCTGAAGTTTTAGTTTGGGCAGCGCCGAGAAAAGGCGATATGAAATGGCCGAACCCTGAGTGGAAGCCAAAGCTAGTTATTGATTTAAATTATACCGACGATTCTGCGGGCCGCGAATATGCCCAAAGAGTCGGAGCGGAATATCGTTCGGGCGTGAAGATGTTCCGGACGCAAGCCCAACATCAACGAGAATTTTGGGAGGTTCAACCATGAGTGCAAGTTCCTTCGGATCCAGATTTGTCATCACAACCTTCGGTGAATCCCACGGCACAGCTTTGGGAGTCGTGATCGACGGCTGCCCGGCGGGACTGAAATTCGACGAAGCGCTCTTAGTGAAAGAACTTGAGCGCCGCAGACCAGGCGGAGCTTTGGTATCGCAACGTCAAGAAGGCGATGTGCCTGAAGTGCTGAGTGGCGTGTTTGAAGGTAAAACCATCGGCACTCCGATTGCGATCATGGTTCGCAACAAGGATCAAAAATCTCAAGACTACGATCAAATTAAAAATTCTCCGCGTGCAGGTCATGCGGATGATGTGTGGCAGATGAAGTTCGGTCATCGCGATCATCGCGGTGGTGGTAGATCTTCGGGCCGCGAAACGGTGGCGCGTGTGATGGCAGGGGCTGTCGCGCAAATGCTGTGCAAACAGCTCGCTCCGGGCTTACAGATCAAAGCGTACTCGGGCCAAGTGGGCAGTTACGCACTTTCTGAAGCAGAACGTTCTCAGGTATGGACTCATGACATTGATAGTTTCACAGCAAGATTCCCATCGGCTCAGCATGAGAAGGTGAAAGAGCTTTTAACTCTGGCGCAGTCTCAAGGTGAAAGCTACGGAGGGACGGCAGAGATTCGCATTAAAGGCGCGCCGGGCGGCTTAGGGCAGCCCGTGTTCCATAAGCTGAAGGCCGACTTAGCACAGGCTTATATGAGCGTCGGAGCGACTTCGGGCGTAGAGCTTGGCGCGGGCAGTGAAGCGCCGAACGAGAAGGGCACAGCCTTCCATTCATCGTCTCAGTCTGAGAATTACGGCGGCATCCGTGGCGGCATCTCCACGGGTGAAGAGATGTTGCTGAAGGTGCACTTCAAGCCAACGTCTTCGATTCTCGATGTGGCGAAGAAGGGGAGACACGATCCTTACATCGTGACGCGCGCGATTCCGGTGCTGGAATCGATGACTTGGTTGGTGCTCGTGGATCATCTTCTGTGGATGAAGAGTGATCGGGTCTAAAATATAAAAGGCGAGTCTTTGGGGACTCGCCTTCCGAAGTGCAACGATCGAATTATAACTACTGAGCCGTACCGAATCCAGGGATCCAAGATACATACACACGAGCACCAATTTTTACGAACGTATAGACAGTATGCGAAGAGGCTGTACGTGCCGCATTCGTCGGTGCAAACGAAGTATCTGAGAATGTAGCACCGCCACCATCATTGAAAGTACATTTCGTCGCACTACCGCCAGTCACAACAAGGGTATAACTACCACCAGATTGCATATTGTTCAGCTGGATTACCGCCGCGCAGTCATATGAAGTGGTCTGTACGTTACCTTTATTGAAGTCGATCGTGTTCGTAGCACTAGCATAACCACCGGCATAGATTTGACCACCACCTGTAGTTGTAGTACCGCCTGAACCAGCTTTAATATTACCATTACCAGCATCGAATGCAGTCGAGCCAGAAGCGATACTGCTAGTCACAGTCGAAGAGAATGTCTTAGCACCAGAGATTGTCTGAGTAGATGACTTATCAACGATACCAGCTGTATCAGCAGTTCCTGAAGCCCAAGCAGTTGTCGAAGATCCGTAGAGGATATTATTTGCAGTGCCAGGAGTCAGCTCAACTGCAATACCTGAAGCATTACCAACCCAGATACTACCGTTTGTAAGAGCTGCTTTATTGGCAATACTTGGAGCATTAGAAACCCAAGTGAAATTACCGGAGCTATCTACCTGCAAGAACTGATTACCAGTAGGAGCCGCTGCTGGCCACTTCAATCCATAAGTAGAAGAAGAAGTCTGAGCAGAGAGAGTCACTGTTCCTGTATTTGTCAGGGCAAGACCGCTCATAGTACCGATACTAGAACCGTCAAGACTCAAGATTTTATTCGCAACGCCAGTCGTTGTTTTATTCAAAGTAACTGAACCCGCATTCGTGATAGAAGAGATATCACCACCAAGCGAAACCGCGGCAGCAGCACCAGAAGCATTACCCACCCAAACTTGAGTAGAAGGAAGTGCAGAGCTCATTTTGCTGTTGAACGCCGCATAGTCTGTATTGCTGATAAGACCCGCAGTCACTGAACCCGAAGCCGAAGCCATTGGGATGTTCAACGTGTGAGTCGCAGTTGCAGATGAGAACGCTGGAGAGTTTCCAGAAGTTCCGATTGCAAATGTCTGAGAAGCCGCCGTCAAACCATTGAGCGTTGTGATAGAAGCACCAGCTGAAGCAAGAGCATTCCAGCCAGAACCATTATTGAACTCAACAACGTTTGAAGTTGTATTGTAACGGATCAAGCCGGCTGCATTCGAAGGACGGGTAGCATCCAAACCAGATGGCAGACGTACTGCATCTGTTCTAGAGCCCATATCCAGAGTATACCCTGGAGCCGCGGTGCCGATGCCGACATAGCCTGAAGGAAGCATGGAGAAATTATTCGCCCACGCGCTCCCATTCCAATACGAAATTCCAAAATTATTCTGTTGGCCAGTATAAGCGTTGCCCTTGCCATTTATTTGCCAGCCTTTGTTTCCGGCATTTCCAAGAACATTACCATTGGACAAAGTGACAAGGTTAATATCTGCTTCATCCGTCGCGGACGTACCAGGAGTGACAACTTGCAGGTGAATGGAGTTTGCTGCAATATCTAGTGCTGCCTTTGGATTGGCTGTCCCAATACCGACGTTACCACCAAGAGGATTCAGAGCAATAGGCCATGCTGTTCCGTCGTTGGTGGATCTTTTAGACTGTAGATAGACGCTTGGCGCACCAGTGGCTTCACCGATCTGCAATTGTAGATCGCCGCCATTGTCTATCGTCATAGCTCCGCCGTCAGCCGACAGACTTGGAGTGATAGGCCCGCTGACTCCTTTGACGGTAAATATTGTTCCTGGCGTTGTAGTGCCGACACCGACATAACCAGCTGAAGTGACTGTCATGCGTGTTGAGCCACCCGTTTTAATACCTAAGTTATAATTGTCATTCAAACCGATCGTCGCATTACCAGTAAAGCTGTTACCGCCGTTCACATAACCTGCGGTTGAGGATGCAGGAGTATAACCAAGAGCTGTAGTAACGTCACCGGAAGCAAGAGCGCCACCCGAAGTTACACGACCTTGAGCATCCGTCACAACTTTCCAGTAAGTACCAGCTGTGCCAACTGATTTAAGAGTCACAACACCAGCATTAGTGATAGAGGCTACGTCACCGCCAAGAGAAACCGCGGCAGCAGCACCAGAAGCATTACCCACCCAAACTTGAGTAGAAGGAAGTGCAGAGCTCATTTTGCTGTTGAACGCCGCATAGTCTGTATTGCTGAGCAAACCGGCTGTTACTGAACCCGAAGCCGAAGCCATTGGGATATTCAACGTATGAGTTGAGCCCGCGAATGACCAAGCTGGAGCGTTACCAGAAGTACCAGGAGTCGCAAATGTTTGAGAAGAACCTGTCAAACCATTGAGTGAAGTAATGCCAGCGCCGGCAGCCGCAAAGGCCGTCCAAGAAGTGCCATTACAATACTCGACGTTACCAGCGTTATAGCGAATCGCACCGGCAATACCCGCAGCACAAGATGTCGCATCAGTGCCAACACGTACGGACCCGTTAACATCAAGTTTTGTAGCTGGAGACGATGTCCCGATACCTACGCTGCCACTGACCGCGAGTCCGTTAGCCGGTCCTACCGCGAATGTGCCAGTGTTCGCATAGGTGCCGACCGTCATTCCCCCATTTGTATTGATACTTAGTTGGGGAGTTCCGTTATTAACGAAAAACCCAAAGTTACTATTAGTTATTGTACCAAACTGCATCTGGTCGGTCCCAAGTTCATAGAGATACATCGACGCCTTGACAGTCCCTGCCGAGTTAGAAATGGCGAAGATATTCTTAGCATCCGGCCCAGTGACCGCTAAGCTATGTGGCCCTAAAGTGTCAGTGAAATCGGTCGAGGAACCGATGAGAGTTTGACCTGAAACGATCAACCCATTGCTCGGAGCAGCGTTTGTGCCTGCATAGCTACCAATAGCCACGCCACCATTGACGTCGAGCTTATTCAGCGGCGATGTAGTCCCGACACCAACGTTACCGGTGTTATCGATCGTCATTCTCGTAGAGCCGGCAGTTTTAATACCAAGGTTGTAGTTATCATTCAAACCAATCGTGGCATTACCCGCAAATGTGTTACCGCCGTTCACGTAGCCCGCATTCGCTGAAGCTGGAGTATAACCAAGAGCCGTCGTTACATCACCAGAAGCAAGAGCAGAACCCGAAGTCACGCGGCCTTGAGCATCTGTGATTACTTTCCAGTAGGTACCAGCTGTTCCAGTTGATTTCAAAGAGAGGAGGCCGGCGTTAGAAATTGTAGCATCCCCTGACATCGCCACTTCCACAGCGACGTTGCCAGAGTTTCCGAGCCACATTTTACCGTTCGTCAGTGAAGCCGCATTATTTACGTTTGCAGCGTTAGAAACCCATGAAAGAACGCCAGTGCCGTTATTTTGCAAAATCGTATTAGCGCCACCTTGAGCATTTGGCAGAGTCAATACGTAGTTCGTAAAGGCCCCTGAAGTTTGTAA